>RFSU01000140.1 GCA_009923795.1 Sphingomonadaceae bacterium | reverse complement strand
ATCCCGCCAGCATCCGCTCACTATGGTCGCGCGTCGGTATGGGTTCGATCACCGTCGTGACGCCGGGTGTGTTCAGCCCAGCCAGCAAGACTGCCGATTTTACCTGCGCCGATGCCATGGGCAGGCGATAGGTTATGGGCACGGCCGGGCAGGCGCCGCGCACCATGATGGGCAGATACTGGTTGCCTTGTGCGCCGGGGGAGCAGGTAAAGTCTGCGCCCATCAGGCCCAGAGGGTCTGTCACGCGGCCCATTGGCCTCTTTGACAAAGAGGCATCCCCGGTGAAGGTTGCCGTGATGGCATGGCTGGCGACAAGGCCCATGAGCAATCGGGTGGAGGTGCCACTATTGCCCATGTCGAGCGCAGTTTCGGGCTGCAACAGCCCACCGACGCCAACACCATGGACGCGCCAAATGCCATCATCCCCGCGCGCAATCTGCGCCCCCATGGCCCGCATCGCCGCCGCCGTTGCCAGCACATCCTCCCCTTCCAACAATCCTTCAATCACGCTTTCGCCAATGGCGAGCGCGGATAGCATGAGCGCCCGGTGCGAGATGGATTTATCTCCGGGAACACGGATGCGGCCAGACAGGCCGTTGCACGCGGCAAAGGAGAGCGGGGCAGGGGAAATGGGATGGGCCATAGCGTTCGTGTCTTTGACAGCGGCGTCACGCTATGGCAAGGCGCGCGCCGATTGCTAGGGACATATGTTCCCCGGCTAAACGATTCTTCTAGTTTGAAAGGCTTATAGTCTGATGGTGAAGCCTGAATGGGGTACCAAGCGTACATGTCCGAAATGCGCGACCCGTTTTTATGATCTGACCAAGGATGATCCAGTGACCTGCATTTCGTGCAGCTATGCTTGGATCCCGGAACCAGTTCTGAAATCGAAACAACCGCTTCCCTTTGAAGAAGCTGCGCCTGCGGCAGGTGCCGTGGTGGAAGCCGACGCAGATTTGGGTGCGGATTTGGATCTGGATGTCGATGACGCCGCAGAACCGTCGCCGAATGACGATGTCGATTTGGGTGGCGATGATGATCTGGGCGTCAATACGAGCGACGCCAACGACGAAAATTGATCGCATAACCGCAACCTTAGGGTTGCAACCGGGGCGCGCCTGACATAAAGGCGCGCCTCCGAATGGGGCCTTAGCTCAGCTGGTAGAGCGCTACACTGGCAGTGTAGAGGTCAGGGGTTCGACTCCCCTAGGCTCCACCATTCCCCTTAATTACAAAAAACTTTCTGGGTGGCGGCGCCATGCTCCCTGAGGCTGCTTGCGCACAGCGCGCCCGCTTTCTCAAATACATCTTCAAAAAACCAACATGTATAACTATGATTGACCGTGGGCCGTCTTCACACAATTTCCCATGTGACGGCCGTGTAAACGCGTTTGGGGTCAATCATGCATCGAAAGTCCGTTGGTCTCGTCCTGCATAGCTTTAGCCAGGGCGGCACAGACCGGGTTGCTGCTGCTCTTTTGGCGAAAGGATTTGCCGAGAGAGATTATGCGACGGAGCTTTTCATTTTTGCCCGCGGTGGACAGGCGGAGGAGGCGTTGATGCCGATCCTGCCAGCCAATGTGAAGCTGACTTTTCTTGGCGCATCGTCCGGCAGCCGGGCGTGGGACTTGGTGCGGCTGTTTCCCGCCTTTGTCCGGGCCTTGCGACGCACACGGCCACAGGGCCTGATTTCGACGGCCAACAATGTGAACCTGATCACCTGTCTGGGCCGCTTTGTCGCGGGCCTGAGGGAAAGCGCGGTCGCCCTTAAAACAACCAACCCAATTGTGCGCCCGGGCGCAAAAGGATTGGGCGAGACGGTGCGCCGCCTTTGCTATGTCTGGGCCTTTGACGCCGCCGACGCGATCTGGCCCCTGTGCGACGCAGAGCAAGCCTTGCTCGCCCGTGAATTTCCTCATGCTGCCGATAAAATTGCGGCCGTCCAAAACCCCTATGTGACGCAGGCGATGCTCGCGCCCTTTCAACGCCCCGCCCGCGAAGGGCCGCCGCTTGTTTTGGCCGCTGGCAGGCTTGCGCCGCAGAAACGGCTCGATCTTTTGGTGGAAGCTTTTGCCCATATCTCTCCCGATGCTGCCTGCCTCGTCATCGCCGGAGAGGGCGGGGAGCGCGCGAAGCTGGAAGCGATTGTGAAGGCGCATGGGCTGGAAGATCGGGTCACCCTCTTGGGCTTTGTGGCGGATGTCACAGATTTGCTGCGCCGCGCAGATTTGATGGTCTTAACCTCAGTGTTTGAGGGCCTGCCCGCTGTGGTGTTGGAGGCAATGGCCGTCAATTGCCCGGTTGTGTCGACCAATTGTTTTCTAAGCGCTCGTGCGTTGCTCGAAATATCGCAGGGGTGTGGGATTATTGAGGAGGAGACGCCCGCCGCCATCGCCAGCCTGATTCTCGCCCGACTGGCCGAGCCTCGCCCCACCAATTTGCACGAGACCGCCCAGCGCTGGTCGATAGACAATGGCATAGACAGCCATGTCGCCGCGTTAGAGCGCGCCTTTTTGCGGCGGCAGGTGGGTTAAATAAGCGGCTATAGGTCAAAGGCCATTTGCGCGTCTTTGGCCGTTGCACGCGTGCGCCGAGCAGTTGCGCCCCGGCGTGCCCTTGGCCCCGCGCGCGACCCGTGTTTTTGAAATACCGCAGAGGCTTCTGCCCGCGCGTCGGCGCGTTTGCGGCGAGCAAAAATCTGCTCCTTGGCAAAAGCGGACGCAACTTTGTGGTCAACGATGGGGCGCGGATAATCTGGCGCCGCCTCTGGCCCAAGCCGCCAGGGTTCATGAATCAGCGGGCCGCGCAGATGGGCGAGTTCGGGCACCCATTGTCGAATAAAGTCGCCCGTTGGATCTTGATCATGGCCTTGCTTTACGGGGGAATAGACCCGCACCGTGTTAATGCCCGTCTCACCAGACTGCATCTGACATTGTGACCAGTGAATGCCGGGTTCGTAATCAACAAATTTACGCGCCAGTGTCAGGCCCGCTTCTTGCCAGGGCAGCCACAAATCATAGGTGGCAAAGGACATGAGCATGGCCCGCATGCGAAAATTGATCCAGCCATGGGCCGTCAGGTAGCGCATCGCTGCATCGATAAAGGGATAGCCCGTTCGCCCATCGGCCCAAGCTGCCATCATGTCTGGATTGGCCGGGCTGGGCCGCATGCCCTCATAAATGCGGGCAAAGGAGTGGCGTTCAATGGCGGGCTCACTCTCCAGCTTTTGGATGAAGTGGCAATGCCAATGCAGGCGCGCGATGAAGGAGCGCATGGACTGAGCCCAGCGGGTTCGGCTGCCGACCTCGCTTGTGTGGAGGTCTGTCATCCGGCTTTGTGCAGCCTGAAGCACCTCGCGCATCGAGAGCGCGCCATAGGCCAGATAGGGGGACAGGCGCGAACAGGCCTCCTCCGCCGTGACGGGAGAGGACATTTCCCGAGTGTAGTTTTGGCCGCGTTTGTTCAGAAAGCTCTCCAGAAGATCGAGCCCCGCGGCCCGACCCGGTTTCTGCAAATGCCGGATGCCATCATCGTCCAAGTCGAGCCCCGGTGTGGCCGGAAGAGAATTTGGGCGGGAGGCCGCCCAGTCCACCTTGGGCGGGGGCAAAGATGGGGCAGACATAAGCCGCTCCCATTGTCCGGCCCAGCGATCCCGATTGACCTTTGAGCCCCGGACGACGCCAAAATTCCGCCGCTCCTGCCAATCGATGCCCTGACGCTTCGCCCAGATCTTGACGCGCCGATCCCGCTTATATGTCCACCCATTGCCCGTTTCTTCATGCGACCAGAGCGTAAAAGGGCCATAGTCTCGGCGCAGATCCTCAAAAATCTCAACCGCATCGCCGGTCTGGATCATGAGACTGCCCTGTTGTGCCGCAATGGCATTGCCTAGATCGTCAATGCAGCCGCGCCAGAACGCCCATTGGCGACAGGACGTGTCGGGCAAGCGCCAATAATCCGGTTCTATAATCACCAGCGGCAAAACCGGCCCATGGCGTGCTGCCTCGTGCAGGGCGACATGATCGGCCAATCGAAGGTCGCGTTTGAACCAGAGAATCTGGAGTGTCATCGGGGCAGCAGCGTGGGAATTTTCTCCCGAAACGGGAAAAAGCCTTTGGTCGCATGTGGCCACGCGGCGGTGTCCCAATCGCGCCGGACACGAAGGAGCGTGACACCTTCAGCAGAGCCAGCCTCTGCCAGTGCCGTCAACTGATCTGCGATTGGCCCGATGGGCGCATAGGCGGTCACGATTTGCGACACACCCAATTGATGGGCCAGCGCCAGCGCATCGCCGGTCAGGATCGGCGCGCCGAAATGAGCGGCGGCCCGTCGCAGGCCATCCTCCAGCGCGGCGGCCCGAAAGCCTGCGACTATCGTGCTGACAGTCTCATTTTGGGGTTCAAGGGCTGCGATGCCGACAATCTCCGCCTTTCCCAGCGGCAGCGTTTCGGCGTGCAAATCTTCTTGCGTTAACAAAAGGAGCGTCGGCCCGGCGGGTGAAGCGTCAGCCACGGGTAGGGAGCCGGGCGGCGGTGCTGGCTCAGGCTGCGGGCCGGGGCGGTGGGCCAAAGGGCCGGGGTGAAACCGCCCTTTGGTGAAAGTCGTAATATTCTCCGGCGTTGCCAGATAGGTCTTCCCCAAGGTCTGGAGGCCCGCCACCCAGCGCCAAGACAGGGTGTTGGAGGCTGGATCGCCATCCAGCAAATGCCGCAGGAAAAAGGCGGCCCCCAATTGCCAAGGCAGGCCGAGCGTAAAGATCCAGATGCTGGCAAACCACATGCGTGCGTGATTGTGCAAATAGCCCGTATCGACCAATTCGCGCGCCCAGATGTCAAAGCAACCAATGCCTGTCCGGCCCTCTGTCGTGGCTCGAACGTTCGGCGCGTTGGTGTCCAATAGGGCAAGTTCGGCTTGCCAATCCCGCCAGATGCTGGGCCGCATTTCCAGCCAGCCCTTCCAATAGGTGCGCCAGAAGACTTCCTGAACAAATTTTTGTGCATCCACAAAGCAGTGGCGGGCAAGCACGGCGCGGATCACCTCCTCCTCGGTTAGGAGCCGGAGGCGGATATAGGGGGAAAGGCAGGAGATATTGTGCCGATCTTGCGGGCCAAGATCATAGTTCCGCTCAGCGGCATAGGCGCGCCCGGCATGGGGGAGGAAGGCATTAAGCGCAGACAGGGCGGCGGCACGCGTTGCCGGGCGGAGAAAATGAGCAGTCATGAGACGCCGTGTGGGGATTTTCCGACACCTTGCCTATTTGGCAATGTGTATAGGGGGTGCGTAATCACCTTGGATCAGCTAGGGAAGCCGACCATTGAAAGGCTTTTCAGGCGCAGCCTGAGTGTCAAAAAGCCGCCAAACCCATCTGGAAGGACGCGTTTTGAGCGTAACGGCATCATTTTTGGCCCTGACTTTGGCTGGCACAGGCGTTGAGGCAGAGCCCGTGGCGCAAGATGTATCGTCCCTACCCGCGGATGCGCCGACCCATGTGATTTTGCCTTCGGCCCTGCCGATGCGCCGACCAATGTGATCTTGCCTTCGGCTCCCCCGTCTTTGCTTGCAGATGCGCCGCCTGAAGATATCGTGGTGACAGCGAAACGGCGTGCCATTGCCGCCGATCCGCTCGAAAATCTCAATGAAACCAGCTTTGAGGTCATCCAGTCGGTCGACAAAGCCTTTGTCGGCCCGGTCGCCATTGCCTATCGACAGAAAATTCCCGGGCCGTTCCGATCTGGCATTCGCAACTTCCTCTCCAATATTGGCGAGCCGATCATCTTCGTGAATTTCCTGCTTCAGATTAAGCCGGGCAAGGCCGCAAAGACCGTGGGCCGGTTTGCGATTAACTCAACCATTGGCATTGCCGGGCTGGTTGATGTGGCGAAGAAAAAGCCGTTCCATCTGCCGCGTCGGGTCAATGGCTTTGCCTATACGATGGGCTATTATGGCGTGAAATCCGGCCCCTATCTCTATCTACCATTTATCGGGCCGACGACGCTTCG
>RFSU01000139.1 GCA_009923795.1 Sphingomonadaceae bacterium | reverse complement strand
TTGCTGCCCCGAAAGCGGATGAAGAGGATGCAGGATATGACCAATTTATTTGATCTGAGCGGCAAGGTCGCCCTGGTGACGGGCGGCAATGGCGACATTGGCCTGGGAATGGCCGAGGGTCTCGCCCAGCATGGGGCAACAGTGATCATCTGGGGCACAAATGCGGAAAAGAATGAGGCCGCCCTCGCCACCCTATCCAAACACGGCGTGCCCGTGCGCGCCGCGCGGGTCGATGTGGCGGACGAAGCGGCCGTAAAGGCAGCTATGGCGGATGTTATGTCAGAATTTGGCAGGATTGACCAAGCCATCGCCAATGCGGGGATCGGCCAATCCCGCCGGGATATGTTCGACATCAGCCTTGAGGATTTTCAAAAGCTAGAGTCGATCAACGTCCACGGCGTCTTCTTCACCTTGCGCGAAGCCGCCCGCCACATGATTGATCGGCATAAAGCGGGGGATGGCGGCGGATCGCTTGCCGCAGTCGCCTCTACCGCGGCCATCCATGGCGCGGCCCGCAATGAACATTATGGCGCAACCAAGGGGGCGGTTGTCTCTATGTGCCGCGCGATGGCGGTGGAGCTGGCCCGCCACCAGATCACCGTCAATTCCATTCTGCCCGGCTGGATCAGGTCAGACATGACAACCGCCATGCAGACGATGGATAAGTTTAACGAACGCGTCATTGGCCGCGTGCCGATGGGCGGATGGGGTGATCCAGCCGATTTCGCCGGCATCGCCGTCTACCTCGCCAGCCGCGCCGCCCGCTTTCACACAGGCGACGCGCTGGTCATTGATGGCGGCTACACCATTTATTGAACGCCTCTATTCCGCAGCTGTTGGGCTGGCCGCAGGCATAAGCCGGGTGGCCAGCCACTTCACCGCCTCAATAAAGCCCGCAAAGAACAGCCCGCCCGCAAGGGTCGCCAATGTCAGATCGACAAAATCAACCTTCAGCTGAACCAAGGGGGCGGCCGCCACAGTCAAAAACAACATGGCCGATGCGTTGAAGACAAAGGGCAAAATGGCAATCACCTGAAGATAAATGGCGGCCAGCATGACCAGCAGGCCCAACAAACTGCCCTGCGGCCCCATCATCTGCGTCAGCCAGACGACCTGCCAGGACAGGCCAATCCCCGCCGCTGCCCCAGCCAAAGCCTGTGGCAGCCGCTTTATCTCCAACTGTTCCATATTCGCATAATGCCACAGCATCAAAAAGCCGCCGAACAGCGACACATCCTGAAACAACCGCCCGCCAATCACCGCCCAACCGATGATGGCAATGGCGACAATCACCACAACACCAACCCCCGCCAAAGGCGACGGCGCGTCAGCCGCAGGCGCAGCTCCACTCGTTTGATCCGACATATATCCCCTCTCCCTGCCCGTCTTGATGCGGACAGAGCGGATGAAAGCTTATTTGGGGGGATGGAGCAAGGGGGTGATTAAAGGTGAAGAAGAGTAGCCGTAAAGATTATTGAACCCAGCTCCGATGCTATCCACGATGTAAGCATGACATTAAAGAACATTCCATCAAGGCGCTGGACAGAGAAGGAGACAATCCTCGCCCTGTTCCTCTATTTCCAACTGCCTTTCGGCAAGATTGACTCGGGTACACCTGAAATACAAAAACTTGCTTCTGCAATAGGAAGAACGAGCAACTCAGTCGCGATGAAGCTGGGTAACTTCGCAAGTCTTGATCCTAAAATTACGGGCAGTGGGCGCCGCGGGCTCACGGGAACATCAAAGCAAGATCGCCAGCTTTATGCGAAGTTTTCAGCGGATTGGACTCTACTCGTTACTGAAGCCGAGCTGCTCTGGTCAGAAACCGTCGCCCAATCCTCTCCAACATCGAAGGATGAGGTCAGGGACGTTCAAAGCGAATACCAGTTTCAAAAGCACTTCGACGCCTCAACCAGTCAAGTCATTGTCTCACGGCGGATTGGGCAAAACTTTTTCCGTCGAGCTGTTATCGCAAACTTCGAGGAGCAATGCTGTATTACAGGGCTATCCGAACCGAGGCTGCTCATAGCGAGCCATATAAGGCCTTGGCATGCAGATGAGCATAATCGACATAACCCCGCAAACGGTCTGTTATTGTCAGCTACTTTTGACCGCGCCTTCGACTGTGGTCTGATTTCCGCCGATCAGAACAAGTGCCTGCACATTTCTCAGCAGCTTCTCGAACACACGGGAGAGAGAACGCGGTCATTTTTTGAGCCATTTTCCGGAACGCGGTTAAGACCAGCCGCTCGGCTTGAACCGGATCCAGAGTTTCTGGATTGGCACTTTACCAATGTGTTCATCGACAACCGGATCTAGAACAGGTGACATATGAACAAGCGCTTCATTCTAACGCTTTGGTCTGAATGGCATGGTGAAGATATTGAAACGCATGAGGTGGATTGTAGCCGCCTTGATGCAGAGAATACACTAGCCGATATGTGGAATGGCAGTGCTGCGGTTACGGCGGAACGTGGTCGATATCGAGCGGAATTGCGAGAACGCGGTCAACGTCGGGCGCTGAGTATTATCTCCTAAAACTTAGGATTTCAGAAGCATTTAATGATCAATAAATAGAAACCAATTCCAATGTTTATATCTTAAACATTTGATATTACACTTAATTATTATTTATTTATATAAAAATGCAATTGTATTAATAATAGCCTCTTTGAGGTTTAAACATATGCCAGAAAAACATGCCATGAATGTCGGATTAAACGCATTCCTAAAACTAGCCGCGCTTGATATGTCTCAGCAGATGGCTGAAGTGGCTAAGCGCATAGCTAGCGACGCTTCAGGATATGATTATTACCGCACGCTCAGGAGTGCCATCAAGGCATTCATCGATGACAAAGGGATTGATAAAATCAATTCGATCCTCGCTTCAGCCCCAACGCTGGCAGAAAGAGAATACAACACGCAAGCTTATCAGCGTTTTGTCGAAAAGTTTGGGAAGAGCAGAAAACGGCTTTCACTATTCCAAGGTGCAGCAACCCTAAGCTTGGCAAGGAAGCGCCTGAAAGTAAGTGTTCGACCCACATTCATGTTGGAAACAAAAAATGGTGTAGAGGTCTATCATGTGTGGGCGATTCAAAAACCAGAGCTGAAGCGCCATTTGGGTGCGATGGGATGCTTTATCTGCAACGAAGCATTTCGAAACACCCAATACTCGAACTACGAATTCAAACTGTTTGATACAGTTGGAAATAGAATATCGGCGAAGCCCGCAAATGCGTCTTCCACTTTATCAGAAAAGACCGGTCTGGACATTTTACACTGGGCAGAAATCGCATCAACTTAATTACCGCACCAACAAACTCGAATCCCCATAGCTGTAAAACCGATACCCCTCGCCAATGGCATGGGCATAGGCCGCCTGCATCCGCTCTCGGCCCATCAAGGCGCTGACGAGCATGAACAGGGTGGATTTGGGCAGGTGGAAATTGGTCATCAGGCCGTCAATCGCCTTAAACCGATAGCCGGGCGTGATGAAGATGGCGGTATCGCCTTCAAAGGGGCGGATGACATCATCTTCGCCCGCCGCACTTTCAAGGAGACGTAGGGAGGTGGTGCCGACGGCGATGACACGGCCGCCCTTGGCGCGCACGGCGTTGAGGCGATCGGCGGTGGCCGCATCAATGCGGCCCCATTCGGCGTGCATTTGGTGATCCTGCGTATCCTCTGCCTTCACCGGCAGGAACGTCCCCGCCCCCACATGGAGGGTTAGCGTTTCGTGCAGGATGCCCCGGTCAGAGAGGGCCGTCATGAGGTCTGGCGTAAAGTGCAGCGCGGCGGTGGGCGCGGCGACGGCCCCTTTTTCCCGCGCAAACATCGTCTGGTAATCTTCCTGATCGCGTTCATCGACCGGGCGGCGCGCGGCGATATAGGGGGGGAGCGGCATTGTCCCTGCCCGTTCGAGCAGGATTTCGACCGGCTCCTCCCCTTCAAAATGGAGGAGCAAGCTGCCGTCTGGTGCGCGGGCGCTGGCAATGGCGGTCACGCCGCCGCCAAAGAGGATCTGATCCCCCTCGCGCAGGCGCTTGGCATTTTTCACAAAGGCCCGCCAGTCACGCAGCCCTTCGCGTTTATGCAAGGTGGCGCCGATCTTTGCTTCACCCCGCCTGCCCTCTAACTGGGCCGGGATGACGCGCGTGTCGTTAAAGACAAGGCAGTCACCGGGGGCCAGCAGGCTGGGCAAATCGCGCACGATCAGGTCGCGCGTGTCGTCCCCCTCAAGATGCAGCAGGCGCGCACTATCCCGCGGGACAGCCGGGCGCAGGGCAATCAGCTCTTGCGGGAGAGCGAAATCAAACAGGTCAACGCGCATGGATTAGGGCTGTGTCAGCCCGTCCTGCGGCGCGGGGTCTGCCGATGCGGCGGGCGCAGCAACGGGCGGCAAGGGCGTGCGCGCGGCATCTGGGCCGTCTGCTTCTATCCAAGCCTTCACGATGGTCGATGGCGTGGCGGGTGGTTCCCCCCGGTTGATCGCATCGACAAATTGCATGCCCGACAAGAGGCGACCCAAAACCGTATATTTGCCATCCAGCCGCAAGACGGGCGAAAAGACGATGAAAAACTGGCTATTGGCGCTGTCCGGGCTTTCGGCCCGGGCCATGGAAAGCGCGCCGCGCAGATGCGGCAGATCATTAAACTCCGCCTGCAAATCCGGCAGTGGAGAGCCGCCCGTGCCCGTGCCCAGTGGATCGCCCGTTTGCGCCATAAAGCCTTCGATCACGCGGTGGAACAACAGGCCATCATAAAAGCCCGCCCGGGTCAGCAGCTTCATACGCGCGACATGGTTGGGCGCCTTATCCGGGCGCAACAGGATGCGCACTGGCCCGCCGGTGGACAGTTGCAGCACCAATATATTTTCAGGATCAATCTGAGGCAGAGTGGCCCCGGCCTGCGGGGCGGGCGGGGTTTGCGCCTCCGCCGCTTGGGCAAGCCCGGATAGTCCCAACAGCATCATCACAGCAGCAAATATTGTTTTCACTCTACACCTCAATCTTCATCGAATCTGCCCTAGCCACATTTGGCTGAGCAGACGATGAATGAATTATTGACCGCGACGGCCGATCTTATCGAGCCGCGCCTGCACCTCAGCCTCAATGCTGGGGGTGACAAACTTATGGATCTTCCCCCCATAAATCGCGATTTCCTTCACCAATCGCGATGCAATGGGTTGCAGCGAGACGTCGGCCATCAGGAACACCGTTTCAATCCGGTCATTCAACTGCTGGTTCATGCCCGCCATTTGATATTCATATTCAAAATCGGCCACAGCACGCAGGCCGCGCACGATGACAGAGGCCCCTTGCGCCTCGGCAAAGTCCATCAGCAGCGAGTCAAAGCCGACAACGTCAATATCGCCGCTGATGGTCGCGACTTCGCGCTTCACCATCTCAATGCGTTCTGCGTCAGAGAACATGGGCGATTTGCTGGCATTGGTGGTGACACCCACGACCAGCCGATCCACCAGCTTTGCCCCGCGCCGGATGATATCCATATGGCCAAGGGTGATGGGATCAAACGTCCCCGGATAAACGCCAATGCGTTCTGCCATTATCGATCCCTTTCCACGGTATAACGGGCGATGGCCCGCAATAAATCTGCCTCTGCGCCAAAGCCATGGAGATGCGCCACCGCCTGATCGACGAGCATGTGCATCTGCGCCTTGGCCCGATCAATGCCGAGCAAAGACAGGAAGGTCGCCTTGCCCGCCTCTGCATCTTTTTGGAGCGCCTTGCCCGCGACTTCGGCATCGCCTTCGGCATCCAGAACATCATCGGCAATCTGGAAAGCAAGGCCCACATCGCGCGCATAGCCGCGCAGGCCCAGCCGCCCGTCTGGCGCGACCCGGCCCAAAATGGCCCCGGCCTCTAGGCAGAAGGAAATCAGCGCACCCGTTTTCAGCTGCTGCAACCGGGTGACGGCGTGCAGATCAAAATCCGCGCCATCGGCAACCAAATCCATCATCTGCCCACCGGCCATCCCCGCCGGGCCAGAGGCCACAGCCAATTCCCGGATCAGCTCTGCCCGCACGAAGGGATCGGGATG
>RFSU01000138.1 GCA_009923795.1 Sphingomonadaceae bacterium | reverse complement strand
AGGTAAAGGCTGTTGCCATCACCCTGCTCTGGTCTGGCATTGGGTCGGCTGTCCTCTTCTTCATCCTCGACAAGACCATGGGTCTGCGTCCGAGCGAAGATGCAGAACGCGAAGGCCTTGACCTCTCAAGCCATGGCGAACGCGCTTATAACTATTAAGCGCAGTCACAAGTTTGGGGCGTCGCACTCCTCTCCCATAGTGAGCGGCGCCCCTCCCCAGGTTCCTCCTGCGAACCTTACTGGGCCGGCACGGAAACGTGTCGGCCTCTCTTTTGTCAGTTGATGCGGATACCGATCCACAGGGTGCGCGGCGTTGCGCGTTCGACAATAGCTGTTGCGCTGATGGCGGTATCGACCGTTTTGTCCGCCAGATTTTCGCCCCGCAGAACGACCGAAACCCGATTGCTCAGAGGCAAAGCGACAAGGCCGTCGATCGTGAACGCCCCGCCAAGCCGCCGACTATTGGCATCATCTTCAAACTGGGCGGAGACATAGCGGCCCGTGAGCGATGCCGTGCGCCACCCCAATGTGGCGCTGGCCATATGCTTGGGCACTTGCGCTAGGCGCAGGCCATTGAGCAGGCGGGCGGCCTTGGTCCCCGTGATGCGCGCATCGGACAGGGCATAGCTGGCCGACACCGCCCAATCCCCCAAGCTATAGCGGGCATCGAGCTCCAGCCCGCGGCTGCGCACGGCATCGAGATTCAACCGCTGGCGATAGGCGCCGCTGACAAAGCCGACACCGGGAAACGTCCCGGGTCCGCTTGCGAGGGTGACATTCCCAATGGCGTCGCGCAGGCGATTGGTGAAGGCGGTTGTGCGCAGCACCAGCCCATCTGCCGGGCGCACATCTATCCCGATTTCTGCCCCCCGCATTTTTTCTGGGTTGAGCGCGGGGTTGGCGGCCGTCGCATCTGCCCCCACGCGAAAGGGACGATAGAGTTCATTCAGCGTAGGCAAGCGCCAGCCGAGATAAGCGGCAGAGCGCAGCGTGATCGATCCTGCATCAAAGGCAATCCCGGCGCGCGCTGTGGGTTCCCACCCCTGTCGATCCGGCGCGATGTCATTGCGCAACGACGCGCTCGTCGCCAGCGTGCGTTCCAGCAAGCGGCCCTTGGTGATCCACCAGCGATCGGCGCGGACACCGCCCGTCAGCGTGACCGGGCCATGCAGCGCCGACAGCTCGGCAAAGGCCCCGGCAGTATCGCTTGTTCCCCCCGCTTCGCGGATGCGGGTGGGTGCATTGGACACATAGGTGAACAGTTCATTGGTTTCGCCAATTGTCCGCCGCCAATCTGCGCCCAGCCGCAGCTCCACCGTCTTGCCCAGCGGGGGCCGCACTTCAATCCGCCCGCCCATTCCGGTGGACGGCACGTTAAACTGATCGAGGGAAGGCGTTGCGGTTGTGCGCTGCGCATTGATGGCAACGGCGCGGCTGGTGAATTTGCGCAGCTGGACATAGGCCAGCGCCTGCACGCCCCAATCGCCGCGATGGACAAGGCGCAGGCTCGCATCCGCGCCATCACCGCCATTTTCGGAGAAAGGCGTGCCCCGCTCCCGCCGGTCGGTGAAGCCAAGCAGCGAAGCCTGAAGTTCCGTCTCGTCCGACAGGGGGACAACAGCGCGGGCGGCAAGCGTTGCTTGCTCATAAGGGGCGGGCCGATCTACGCTGCCGCGCTGCCCGGCGACAATTGGGATGAAGCCATGACTGCGGGCGTAGCTGCCAGAGATAAAGCCAAATCCGCTGCCGACACGCCCGCCCAAAAGGGCGCTGCCTTCAACCGATTGGCGGCTGCCCTGGGCAAGACTGCCAGAAAAGCCATTGGCCTCACCGCCGACACTGTCCATTTCAATCGTGCCCGCAAGCGCCCCAGACCCATAGACGCCCGATCCGCCACCCCGCGTGACGCGCACTTGGCCCAGACGTTCCGGCGCATAGGCCGGCCAACTGATCCAGCCGCCAAAAGGGTCGCTTTGCGGCACACCATCGAGCACCAGCAAAGCCCGGCTAGACGCATTGCCGCCCAGCCCGCGCAATGTGGCCCCTTGGCTGGTTGCATTGGCAGAGCGGGCATCGCTGCGGCGAAATTGGCTCAAGCCTGCAACATCGCGCAGTACATCTTCGATTCGGCCGGACGCCGTGGCGATGATCCGATCGCGGTCAATCCGCGCCACATCATAAGCGGCGTCCCCCATCGACACGGGCAGGGCCTGCCCCGTGACAATTATCTCACTTTCCGCGGCAAAGCCCGGGCTGAATGGCACGAAAAGAGCGCAGGAGATGAGGACGGAGGAGAGGAGGTTGGGCTTCATGCGATGGCATGTGGCATCACCGCCCGGAAGATGAAAGAGCCGCATACTTTATGGGGTTATCGCACCCACCGATCATGCGTTGGAATATCGGTGGGCAGACGGTGCCAGTCTTCGGCATCGCAGGCAAAGGCTGCAAAGTCCGCTCCCCCAAAATCGTCTGGATTATCCAGACAGCCGATTTTCAGAATCACGCCTTGGGGAAAGCTGGGCGCGCGGGTGAACAAATGCGTGCCGCATGTCGGGCAAAATTCCCGCGTCACAGCGCCCTGAATGTCCGTCCGCGCAAAGCCGGCGACCTTGCCCTTGGTGACTTCAAATCCTTCATTGAGGACGGCCATGCCCATGACCGGTCCGCCGCCCGAAATATAGCGGCATTCCCGGCAATAGCATTCAAACTTCATAAAGCCCGGCCCTTCGGCTTTATAGTGCACGTCCCCGCAATAGCAGCGTCCTGTGATCGACATATGCGTTTCCTCTCTCAATCTTGGTCTGGCTTTACGGCCTCTGGATGGGCCATGGCAAAGGCGGGCAAGGCACATGCTCGTGCATCTATGGCGACCAGCTTTGGAAAGGCGTCCAGCGGGGTGTTGACCCGCCGGGCATTGGCCATTTGCGGGACAAGGCAAATATCGGCAAGCCCCGGCGCTGCACCCGATAGGAAGGATTGGCCAGGGTCCGTCTGCGCCTCTAGCGCGGCAAAGCCCTCTAAGATCCAATGACGCGCCCAGTCATCCACCGCCGCCTGCGGCTGGCCGAGATCATTCTTCAAATATTTGAGGACGCGCAAATTATTGATCGGGTGAATGTCCGCCGCGATGAGCAAGGCGCGCGCCAATTCCTGCGCCCGCGCCGCAGGGTCGGCGGGCAGGAAGCGCGGTTCTGCATAGGCTGCATCCAGCCAATCGATAATCGCGAGGCTCTGTGTCAGGCGAAGCGCGCCCACCTCCAGCATGGGGACAAAGCCTTGCGGGTTTTTTGATATATACGCGGCCCCCTGCTGCACCCCATCGGCCAAGCTGATGGGCACACGCTCATATGCGACGCCTTTGAGATTGAGCGCAATCCGGACGCGATAGGCGGCCGACGATCGCCAAAAATCATAAAGCCGCAGGGTCATGGCATCTCCCTCACCCAGTGACGGATCAGGTCGACGCCTTCGGTGTGCACCGTTGCGCGGCCAAGTTCCGGCATGGCGATGCCCGGTTCAAGGCTTTGCATGCGCGCGACCAGATAGGATTGGCCGGGATCTCCCGGTTTGATCGCGAAGTCCAGCCCAACGCTACCGCGACCCGCCGCGGTTGGGCGCTTATACAGGCCCAAATTGGTGTCGGCGGGCTGATCCCAATTGAGCCAAAGCCCCGATGTATCGGCCGGCCCCTTTGGATTGTGGCAATGGCCGCAATTCACATCCAGATAGGCCCGCGCGCGGGCATTGAGACTTCCGGTTTCGGGCCGATCCCAATGGGGCAGGCGCACAAGGCCATGGAGAGACCCTGTCAGCAGGCCTGCCTGTTTCATTGCCTGAAGCTGCACCCCGTCATTCAGATTGCGCGCCTTGGGGCCAATGGGGGTGATGGCATCGCCCAAGACATGGCATCCTTTGCACTGGTTTGCATTGGGGACGGCATAGCTGATCGTGCGGGTCTGCCCGTCAAAATGGGTCCAGCTGACGCTCATCCTCTGCCCCGCGCGCTTGAGCAGCGCCTCTGTCCCTTGCGCATTCCAGACATAGGGCAGCGCGACCCAGCCCGCAGCGCGGCGGATGAGCAGACGGGTTTCAAGGATCCGTACATCCCGGTCCGGCGCGCGCAGATCGGCGGGGTAGCCGAAGCTTTTGATGAGGACACTGCCGACCGGCAGGTCGATCAGGCCATCGCCCTTGAGCACGGCCTTTTGCCCCTGTGGCACATAAAGGAAGCGGAATTTCTCCGAATAATCGGAAAAAAGCGGGGTGTTGAGATGATAGGCCCGAACGCCGGGCGTGGGCGTGCGGCCATCCACCAACAAGCCAAAATCCTGCAAGCGGGGCGGCAATGTGTCGCCCAGAATCAGTGCGTCATTGACGTGGGAGCCCGGGCTCGCGCTGACCAGCAGAGGCGCCAACAGCGCCAGCATAAGCCGCCTCACTGGGCGGCCGCCTCCGTTGCGGCGGGCATCAGGATGGTCGGCAGCGCCGCCGGTGCGGGACTGGCTGGGGCCGTATAGGGGCCGGGCTTCGCCGCCGTCACGGCTGCGCCTTGTGCAGGCAAATTGAGCGAGATCGCCATGACAGGATCGCCGAAGTGGACATTGGCGGAATCCCCGCCGACGCCATCCCAAAAGACGGCGGGAAATAGGCCGCCCATCGCCGCTGCCAATTCTGCCCCGCCGGGGAAGGCAGGGGCAAAGCCCGCCCGGCCATGACGATTGTCGCGCACGACCACATCACGGGCGAGGGGATTATAGGCTTTGTCGGTGAAGGCGGACTGATAGGCCACGATCATCACATTGGTCGTGCCATTATCCGCCAGATCATTGTCAACCACATGGACGTTGCGATTGGCCATGACCATGACGCCTGTCCCCGTCGGGACGCTGGCCACAATATTGCCCTTGGGCGCGAAATTGGGCGTGTCATTGGCAATGACGCGATTGCTGAACACGCGGATATTATGCCCGCCCTGCTGCGGCAAATTGGGCAGGTCAAAGATCAATATGCCGCCCGTGTTGCGTGTGGCCAAGTTGGAATGGACATCGGCATCATAGCTGTTTTCAATCTCAATCCCCGCGACATTGAACATCGCAGTGGAATTGCGCACGATGATGTTGCGCGATTGGCCCACATAAATGCCCGCGTCTGACGCGCCTT
Source organism: Sphingomonadaceae bacterium (assembly GCA_009923795.1). Taxonomy (GTDB): domain Bacteria; phylum Pseudomonadota; class Alphaproteobacteria; order Sphingomonadales; family Sphingomonadaceae; genus Aquisediminimonas. The sequence continues at coordinate 931 of RFSU01000138.1, read as the reverse complement.
TGACCACCGCCCCGTCAATCAGGACATTGCGCGATTCAACCGGATAAAGACCATATGCGCCGTTTGTCTCCTTGGGGCCGCCCGTCCATTCAACACGAATATTTTTATAGACGATCTGGTCTGCGCCTTTGGACTTAATGCCATCTCCGCGCGCATCTTCCACCGCGAAATCGCGCAGCACAACGTCATCGGACGTCACGAGCAGGCCTTCACCCGCCGCCTGCTGCCCTTTGAAGCTCAGGATCGTCTTGTCCGGCCCGGCCCCGCGGACGGTGACGCCGTTCACGTCGAGCGACAAGCCATCTGTCAGGTCGAACCGGCCGGCGCCCATGTCCACGACATCGCCGGGCTTTGCCTCAATCAGGGCTGCCTGAAGGCGTTCCTGCGCATCGGGGCCAGCGGCGACACGGATGGTGTCGGCCAAAGCGGGGGCAGCGGCCATTAAGGCGATAGCTGCGACTTGCATAACGGTCCATTTCATGGCCTAGTCATCGCACCAACAGGCCGTGATGCCAAGGATGAATTGAGCGAGGAGAATTGCCCCATGCGTTTGTACCTGACTGGCCTTGCGCTGGCTCTGACAACGGCCCCGGCTCTGGCCGCCACACCCGTTAATGGTCGCTGGTATACCGAAGAAAAAGACAGCATCGTCCAAATTGGCCAATGCGGTTCTGCTGTTTGCGGCAAAGTGCTCAAAGTTTTGAAAGCGCCCCCGGGCGGCGGCAAGGCGCTGGACGCGAAAAACCCTAATCCGGCGCTCCGCTCTCGGCCGATTGAGGGGATTACGCTTTTGTCCGGATTTCAGGTGTCGGGCAATGAATGGGAAGGCAAGATTTACGATCCGCGGGCGGGGAAGACCTATCGGTCCACGCTGCAAAAACAGGCGGATGGCAGCTTGCGGGTCAAGGGTTGTGTTGGCCCCTTTTGCCGC
>RFSU01000137.1 GCA_009923795.1 Sphingomonadaceae bacterium | reverse complement strand
AGATCATCATCATTGCTAAAAAGTCCACCATATTCATGGCCCAATGAGATGATGATCGCCCCAGTCAGGGTCGCCAAATCGATCATATAATCAGGCTTAAACCGCTTTTGCGCCCAGGTCATGGCATCGCACAGGACAAGGCGGCCCTCGGCATCGGTGTTGATCACTTCAATGGTTTGCCCCGACATGGAGGTTACGACATCGCCGGGGCGTTGCGCGCCGCCATCGGGCATGTTTTCAACAAGGCCACAGATGCCGACCACATGGGCCTTTGCCTTGCGCTTGGCGAGCGCCAGCAGCGTTCCGGCAACAGCGCCAGCACCACCCATATCCCACTTCATATCTTCCATGCCGCCCGGCGGCTTGAGGGAAATCCCGCCCGTATCAAAAGTGACGCCTTTGCCGACGAACATGACGGGCTTTTCCTGAGCGCCATCTGTTCCATCCCAGCGCATGACCAGCAGCTTTGGTTCGCGGATCGACCCTTGAGCAACGCCCAACAGCGCGCCCATGCCCGCAGCCCGCATTTCTGCCTCACCCAAAACGTCAATCTGGATTCCAGCCTCGGTCAAACGCTGGCAGCGCGCGACAAAGCTTTCCGGATAAAGGATGTTGGCCGGTTCTGTAACCAACTCACGGGTCAGCGCCACACCTTCGACAATAGCGGACTGGCGCGCCCATGCAGCATCGACACCTTCCGGCGCACCGACAATAACCAATTCTTGCAAGGACACCTTTTGTTTTTCCGACAATTTGGTGCGGTACGTATCATAGCGCCATCCCCGCAGCACTGCACCGCTGGCCAGCCGTGCAATCGCCGCTGCGTTTGGCTTGGCATCCATCTTACTCACATCGAGCGTGACGCGCGTTTCGCCAGATGTCAGCAGCCTAGCGGAAAGCGCACCACCCGTCTTTTCCAAATCTTCTTCGCCGCCTGCGCCAATGCCGAGCAACAAAACCCGCTGCGCACCGCCTGCATGCGCCACATGATATTCAAAGATGCTTCCCTCCTCCCCTTCAAACCGCGAGGATTTTGCAGCGGCATGCACGGTCGGGTCATTGGCCAATATTGACACAGAGCCGAGTGCGCCCTTCGCAACGAGATAGGCAAGGGCATGTCCCCCGTCTGGCACAGATGCGGAAAAGCGAACCTTGATCATAATGCATCCTAAGTCAGGAAAATATGGAAAAACCGAATCGGTTGCCTCCTGTTAGCGCCCTTGCAGAGGGACGCATAGCTTGGCCTCAGCGCTGGTGATTGCAGGATGGGAGCGACAATGCGATAGGCATGGCTGGAGTCGAGAAGAGATCACGTGAACCTATCCAGCGCCCTGATGACATCCGCCGCTCTGGCCGGAGTGATGCTCGCCAATCCGGCGGCGGCGCAAGTCGATGATCCGTCAGTTGCCGGGGCCTCACCAGCTCCTGACACCCAAGAGATCGGGTTTGCAGCAGACCAACTGGATTATGATCAGGAAAAAGACATCGTCACTGCTAGCGGCAATGTCCGCATGGAGCGTGATGGAAATCATGTGCGTGCAGACCGGATCATTTGGGATCGCCGCACCGGAGAGGTCCGCGCCGAAGGGTCCGTTATCGTTGACGGCGCTGGAGGAGATCGGGCTTTTGGGGATCATGTTCTCCTCAAGGAAAGTTTACGCGACGGGATCGTCGAAAATCTGTTGATCGTGCTGAACAATGGAGGGCGCCTTGTTGCAGATCGTGCCACGCGTACCGATGGCATTTCGAAACTCGATCGTGCAGTTTATTCGCCCTGCCGGGTGATTGATGACAAGGGCTGCCCAAAAGAACCCGTGTGGAAAATCACCGCGGTACGGGTCAGCCATGATCCGAAGCGGAATAGAATAAGTTATCGGGACGCCCGGCTCGAAATGTTTGGCGTGCCTGTATTGGCTTTGCCCGGCCTATCACACCCTGCAGATGATCGGGGTGGCACCGGGTTCTTGATCCCAAATATTCAGTATCTCAGAAACACCGGGCTCGAGATTGCGACGCCATTTTACCTTGCACTCGACACCAACCGCGATCTGACCATTACGCCGCATATCTACACCGCTGTCGCGCCGTTGCTGGAACTTGAATATCGTCACCTCACCCGGGGTGGTGCCTATCGCCTCGCAGGCTTTGGAACTTATGGCGAGCGTGTGTCGACAAGCACACCCGGTCAGTCGGCTCAGAATGACTTTCGTGGGTATTTTGAGGGCAGCGGCCGCTTTCAGCTGGATCGCCGGTGGAGTGTAACATCGGCATTCCGCTTCGCCTCCGACAGAACATTCCTGCGGCGCTATGATATTTCGCGGGACGACAGGCTGCGGTCGACCGCCAATGTGGAACGGATCACTCGGTCAAACTATTTATCGATTTCAGGATGGGCCTTTCAAACCTTGCGCAGTGGTGAGGTGCAAGACCAGTTTCCCTTTGCCCTGCCCGCCATTGATTGGCGCAAGCGCTTGGCAGACCCTTGGGCCGGCGGTCAGTTTGAATTCCAACTCAACAGCATGGCACTTTTGCGCTCCACCGGACAGGATACACAACGGGCATTTGCCGGTGCACGCTGGGATTTACAGGGCATCACGCCGCTTGGGCAGGAACTTAAATTTACCGCTTATGGCCGGACAGATGTTTATCACACTGATGAAGTAAACCTGACATCAACCGCCGATTATCGCGGAGAAAATGGCTGGAACACACGTGCCGTCGCTGCATTTGCGACCGAAATGCGCTGGCCTTTGGTCGGAGCGTTTCTCAACGGCCAACAACGACTGACCCCGCGCCTTCAACTTGTCGCATCACCCGGAACATCCAATTTGCGTGTCCCTAATGAAGATGCACGCGCCGTTGACCTGGAAGACAGCAACCTTTTTGCCTTGAACCGCTTCCCCGGATATGACCGTTGGGAAGACAGCACGCGGCTGACCTATGGAGCGGACTGGACCTGGAGCGGGACCGACCTTCGCATCGATACCAACATCGGCCAAAGCTTTCGGGTCAGCGCGACCAACCGCGTCTTTCCCGACGGCACAGGCCTTTTCGGCCGCACATCTGACATTGTCGGGCGCACCAATGTGCGTTTCAAGAATACACTCAACTTCACCCACCGATACCGGCTGGACAAGGACAATCTGGCGGTCAGGCGCAATGAAATTGATGCCAGTATCGGCAACAACAGGACCTATGCGAGCATTGGCTATCTGCGGCTGAACCGGGATATCGGGCCGCAATTGGAAGATTTGAGGGACCGCGAAGAGGTGCGTCTTGGTGGGCGGCTCCAATTTGCCCGTTACTGGTCAGTATTTGGATCAACCACGATTGATCTGACCGGACGCCAAGAGGACCCAACATCGCTTGCGAATGGCTATGAGCCAGTGCGCCATAGGCTTGGCATCGCCTATGAGGATGATTGCCTGACATTCGGGGTAACTTGGCGGCGTGATTATGATGCCCAAGGCGATGCGCGCCGAGGCAACACGTTCCAATTGCGGCTATCCTTCCGCAACTTGGGTCGCTAGAGAGCCTTTTGCTCAGGCTTTGTTCAGCCAGACATTTTTAGGAGTGCCGCACCGATCATCGGCGCGTGAGGGATTAGGACGGGAATGACGAAACGCTATCGCAAAACTCTGATGGCCTTGGGCGCGATACTGATCGCGCCTTCCCCCATTGCTGCACAAACAGCCTCTGGTGGGCCTTCTTCCGCAAATAACCTCAATTTACCCGCGCAGATCACAACCTTTGGCAAGGCAGATCAAAATGTCCGCAAGGCGACTGCCATCGTCAATGGCGATGTGATTACGGGTACGGATGTTGATCAACGACTTGCGCTTGTTCTCTTGGCCAATGGCGGACGCGTTTCCGATGAGGAAAAGGAACGGCTGCGCGTTCAGGTACTTCGCAACCTGATCGACGAGAGCCTTCAGATTCAAGAAGCCAAATCGAACGAAATCACGATTGATAAGGCTGAAATTAACCAAAGCTTCGCCCGGGTAGCGACCAATTTTAGACAGTCGATCGATGCGTTTGGCAAGTATCTTCGCGACAACAGATCCTCCGAACGCACGATGAAGCGTCAGATTGAGGGGGAACTCGCCTGGAGCCGCTTGCTCCGGCGGCGTGTTGAGCCCTTCATCAATGTCAGCGATGAAGAAGTGAAGCAGATTGTCGACCGATTGACCGCATCCAAGGGCACATCTGAATATCGGGTCAGCGAAATCTATTTGTCTGCAACGCCTGAAAATTCAGCGGAGATCTTTGCGAACGGGCGTCGTATTATCGATCAGATCCGCCAAGGCGGGTCCTTTCAGGCCTATGCCCGCCAGTTTTCAGAAGCATCGACTGCCGCTGTCGGCGGCGATTTGGGATGGGTCCGCGCGGCCCAACTTCCCGAACAGCTCGCACAGGCGGCTCAGGAGATTACGGTTGGCCAAATTGCCGGGCCAATTGAAATTCCCGGCGGCTTTTCGATACTTTACTTGACTGATACGCGTCAGGTCCTCGTTGCCAATCCGCGTGATGCCGTCCTCAATTTGCGGCAGTTGACGATCACATTTGATGCGAAGGAAACGGATGCACAGGTGCGCACCCGTGCCGAGGCCTTTGGCAAAGCCGCACAGGACATGCAGGGGTGTGGCGGTGCGGATGCCCTAGCCAAGCAGTTTAATGCAGAGGTCGTCGACAATGATCAGATCCGCGTACGCGACTTGCCGGGCGGATTGCAGGATATTCTTCTCAATCTTCAGGTGGGTCAGGTAACACCGCCCTTTGGTTCGCGTTCCGAAGGTGTGCGTGTCCTTGCCCTGTGCGGTCGTGACGACCCGCAAGTCGCGGACGGCCCATCTGCCGACGCGATTGAGAATCAAATCCGGGATGAGCGCGTCAACCGCCGGGCGCAAATCTACCTGCGCGACCTGCGCCGTGACGCGATCATTGATTATCGATAACCCCCCAATGATTGCGCCGCTTGCTGTCACGCTGGGCGATCCGGCGGGCATTGGCCCGGAAATCATTGGCAAGGCATGGTCGCGATCCCGTGAAGAAAATCTGCCGTCCTTTTTCGTTGTCGGGGATGCCGCAGCGCTTCGCAAAGTTTGGGACGGGCCTTTAGAAGTTGTCACCACAGCAGCAGAAGCCGCCGCCGCATTTGGCAGGGCCTTGCCACTGATCCAAATGTCCGATGCTATGGACGTCGTGCCCGGCCAACCTTCATTGGAAACCGCGCGCTGCGCGCTTGATACGCTTGGCCTAGCGGTCGGCCTTGCCCAATCGGGTGCGGTCTCTGGCCTTGTCACGGGGCCAGTGTCAAAGGCGCTTTTGCAAGCCATTGGCTTTACCCATCCGGGTCAGACGGAATTTGTGGCCGAGCGATGCGGCGTTTCTGCCTCAAATGTCGCGATGATGCTGGCCGGACCAGAATTACGCGTTGTGCCGATAACCATCCATGTTCCGCTTGCGCGTGTTCCAGAACTTTTGACGACAGAGTTGATCATCAGCCGAGGGCGCGCGGCCGCCAAAGGCCTGCAACGCTATTTTGGTTTGGATCAACCGCGCATTGCCGTCGCCGGGCTCAACCCCCATGCGGGCGAACAAGGCCTGATTGGCGATGAAGAGACATCGATCATCCAGCCTGCCATTGATGCCTTGCGCGAGGAAGGATTGGATGTGTTTGGGCCAGTGTCACCCGACGCCCTCTTCACGCCCCGGGCGCGATCCGGCTTTGATCTTGCTCTATGCATGTATCATGATCAGGGACTAATCCCGCTCAAGGCGCTCTGCGTTGATGATGGGGTCAATATGACATTGGGCCTGCCCATCATCCGCACCTCGCCAGACCATGGTACCGCCTTTGACATCGCAGGGCAGAATAAGGCCGATCCGGGAGCGATGATCGCCGCCATCCGTATGGCCGGAGAGGCAGCAGCCCATCGCGCCAGCACCGGCGAGTGACACCAACTCTTCCCCCGCTCCGCGACGTCATTGCGCGTCATGGATTGGCCGCGAGCAAGGCACTTGGCCAAAACTTCCTGTTTGACGAACAGCTCTTAAGCCGGATTGCCGCCATTCCCGGCGACCTAAAGGGGCAATCCGTCTATGAAGTCGGCCCCGGCCCCGGCGGACTGACGCGTGCCTTACTGCGCGC
>RFSU01000136.1 GCA_009923795.1 Sphingomonadaceae bacterium | reverse complement strand
TGAACTGTCGCAGCGTCAAGCCTCAGCCGGTCAGGTAGAGGTGCGCGATGCCGTTGGAAATCTTCTTGCAGATGGGAATCAGGTGACCTTGATCAAGGATCTAGACGTGAAAGGTGCTGGGCAGACACTTAAGCGCGGAACCCTGATCAAATCGATCCGCTTGACGGGTGATCCTCAGGAAATTGACTGCCGCTATGATGGGATTAAGGGCCTTGTTCTGCGCGCCGAATTTGTCCGCAAAAGAAGCTGAGGCTGTTATGAGAGCATAGCTGCGCGCACAACGGGCCGATCACATCCTATGGATCAGCCCGTAAGTCCATTCCCGCCACCTTCTTCCTTACCCGACGTTCAATGCGGCCAGACAACCCGTCTCCATCAAAAGGGGATCAAGTTTAGCTTTGGCATCGCCGCCCAACGCTGCATAGCGCGCGCGCAGATCTGCCAGGCATTTCACCTGATATTTGAACACACCCTGTGTGTAGGGCAGGCCCATGGCCGTGATTTGGAATGTCTCTTGCCCGGCCTCAATCGCAGCAGCGTTGGCAAGTAGGAAGGGCATGTAAACCTCTCCCACTTGTTTTAGCCAAGCGGTGATGATCGGAGACAAGGGCGCATCACCCACGTCCCATGCGCCGTCAATCCCCGACATGTCGTCCACATGGAGCAGCCAGCGATAGCTATAGGGATAGTCCTTGCGCATCATGAACTGCGCCGTGGGGTCAACGCCAAGCTGAGAGAGTTGTCCAAACATGCCAAACTCCGCAATGCTTGGACGTGACCCAAATAGACAGTGCCGATCAACAACATGCGCCTCTAACGCACCAAGGAGGGCGCGGGTCGACGCTTCTATCAACGGAAAATTCTCGACTGTGCAGCCGACAATGGCCATCCGCCCAACCTGACGCGCACGGAAGTGCTCTGCATAGCCCTGGCTTTCCCGCAATCCACCGCCTTTCAACGCATCAAAAGCGAGCCAACGGCTCATTTGAATCTGATCAACTTCCTGCAACCAGCGATAGCCGAACATCGCCTTCGTGACCCATTCATCGGCAAAGTCCTCGATCAAATGCGCTATAAAGGCGCGCGCGGAATCGGGCGGGATGATTGAACGTTCGGCGTGCCGCGCCTCCAGATCATAGATCAAAGGCGTGGAGTCATTGTGGAAACTGCCATCGGGATATTCCATGATGGGAATCACCGGCGCCCTAACCTTCGTGAGTGCATCTCGTGCGTCCGGCCCATGAATCCAAAGATGGGCGATGCGGCGATAGCGCAGCACTGCGCGCATCTTCATCGAATAGGGCGAGCCGAGCGCGCCGTTGATCCTATACATGAAGTGAGTCCCTCTACATTGGTTTTGATTGCTGAGCCTCAGGATAGCCTGCCTGAATGAAGAGTATGCATGCAAGGCCCATGATTTATCGCAAAAGTGCAGAAGACACAAAACGGGTTAGCTGACTTGGTCATCTACCTGACTTCCCGCACCTGCATGGCCTAGCAATCATTTCCTGAAAGCGCGCCATGTCGCGCCCGCCAATATGCAGCGTCAGAGTTTAACGGCAGCAATGGCTTGAGCCGCCCCGTCCAGAGGAACATCGACAACCAATGTCTTATCTCCGCCACCCCAAGACCGAAAGCCGACTTTCAAAATTTTTCCGGTGCGCATCTGAGCCAGAAACGATTCATCAATTTCATTGATCGACTGACACCCATCAGGCAGGCAGGTCATAAAGCTGCCTTTAACCTCATTGCCCTCATCGATTCGCAGCGCGATTCCCGCACGCAGATCAACACCAAATGGAAGTGTGAACACTCCAAACATCTTCCCTTTTTCCGCTGCAAACACAACTTGCAGCAGCGTTCCGGGATTCTTTTCATCCAAAGATTTCTGTGTCTGCGCTGCCCGACACTCGCTTGGGGTCGTTGAATTGCATAAGACCGCCCATTGCCCAAAGCTGTCTTTGAGCACCCATTGCGGCGCACTCGCTTCTGGTGTCTTGCGCACCTCTTCAGGCATCGCGATTTTCGGCGCCTTTGGCTTCGCCGCAAGAAGCGGACTTGCGATCAGAGCGACGGATGAGAGCGCTCCAAGTGCCCTAATTAATGGTCTGGTCATAGTCATTCCTTTGATCATTTTGAGAACTGGAGATTGATCGAGGCTTTAATTTCTGCACCGCGCTGGTCTGTAGCAATGACCACAACAGAGACGGCAGAGACACCAGCCGGAGCAGACCCCGACAAGATGTTATGCACCGGATCAAAGCTCATCCAGGCAGGCAAGCCACTTCCATCAGCCAGTTCCGCCTTCAGGGTGATTTGCGCATTCGCATTCGTGTGGTGGAATGCCGTCACAGGAATTTCAACTGCAAAGTCCCTACCGTTTTCCAACGAAGGCGCGCCTAGAGGATCGACAGAAACAAAGCCCTCAGAAGGTGCAGCCGAGCTAACGGCAGAGCCAGAAGAGGTCACTCCATTCGTTCCGCTTGATGTCGTGTCAGCAGCAGTGCCACTCGATGACGAAGTCATTATCACCGCAGGGTCAGTTGCAGCAATTGTGGCTGGCTGAGAGCTGGACACCGCCAGCTTGTCGTAAGTTGCTGGACTGGTCATCATGCTGGTGGCTGGAAGGAAAATTTGCACCGGCGCGGTCGTCGCATTCAGTTCCGGCAACTTGTAGTTGGTTGCCTTTGCACTCTGACTGTCGATCAACACGATATTGCTGATGAAATTGTCTTTGGTGATGAAGTTGTCAATCATTGTCACGCCCGGAGAAACTGATCGCGCGTCAGTGTAACCAAGCACCTGGCCAGCAATGCCCGTATTGATGGTCACAGCACCTTGAAGAAGCGTTGTTCCGTCAAAAACCTTTGTCGCCGAAAGCGAAACCACGCGCGGCGTGATCGTGCTGTTGGTGCTGGGCACATAAGCAATGCTGTAGTTCCCGCCGCCATTGCCGTCATTAATAGCCACGCCCGATATTTGAACCGTCTTACCTGAACCAACATCCGCACTGACAAAATTGGCCGTACCACCGGACAATGTCGCAGAGTTGAACAGACGCGTCGTGCCATCTGCGACCACCGCAGGTGTACCCATTGCCGCGGTCGTCCCATCATAGACCTTGCTGAGGTCGAGCACGGTAACCTTAAGCGGCGCTGGTGTGATCGTGCTGGCCGAGTTGCTGACATAGGTGATCGCGTAGTTGGCAAGGCTGGTCCCAGCTCCTGCGACAGCAGCACTGGCCGCGATTGTCCGATCACTCAGAACCGCGCCGCTACTGCTCCGGCTAACATTGGCATTGGTGTAATCGAGTGCCACATCTGACAGGCTTTCACCGCTTACCAGACCTGCGGCGCTATAGCCCGTTCCAAGCGCACGGCTCGCAACCGATATCGTCCCATCATAGACCTTCGTCTGCGCCAAAGCGGAAATCGTCAGCGGCTTGGGCAATATGCGCCCTGTTGCCGTTCCCGAGCTGCTCAGCAACAGGTAATTCTGTGCATCGGAACCACCCAAAGTCAGGCTGGAAATTGCAACATTGCGAAGACCAACATCCTTGCTATCGAATGAGCCAGCCGAAATCGCCACGCTTACATTGTCACCCGCATAGATCCCGTCGAACGTCGCCGAGGCCACGGTTGCTGCCGTCGTTCCGTCATAGATCTTATCCGAAACAACGATGCCCGATACGCCGGCAAGTGCCGCTGGCGTAATGCTGCTCCTTGTATCTGCCACATAACCGATCGCGTAATTGCCAATGATCGTGCCCGGTGCACCAATTGCAGCACTTGGCGTGATCATCTTATTACCTTGGCCTGCATTCTTGTCCGAATAAGCCAATGTCACCGATACGATAGCATCAGACCCGATCATCGACCCAAAGGTGAAGGCGGACGTGCCTGCTGCTGTCGTAGCGTCATACGTCTTTGTCTGCGAAAGCGCCGTGACGGTCACCGCATAAGGGTTGATCGTACTTGTCCGATTGTCACGGTAGGAGACAGCGTAGTTTGCACCATTATTGCCGTCGTTGACGGTCACAGCCGAAACCGTGACGATGTGATTATTCAGGACATTATTGGCGGCATCGCGGCTGACATTGGCATTGTCATAAACGAAGGAACCGCCGATCAAATTGTCTCCCCCGAACAATTGGGTGCCACTGCCAGTCTGCACGATTGCCTGAGGCGCCTGAACAGCTCCGGCGACAGATGTCGTCCCATCATAGGTCTTCACCGCGTTGGATGCTGTAATCAACAAATTGGCCGGCGTAATGTCGACGGTCTGATTTCCTCCAACCAACGTGTAGTTGGCCGCAAGGCCCGCATTGGCGCCTGTCCCATTAGACAAGACCAAACCACTTGAATTGACAAGCTTTGCGTTGCCAACATTACGATTGGCGATAGAGCCTGTCCCGGAAAGGGTAAGCGTCTGACCGCCGACCAAGGCCCCAATCCGAAGTGCAGAGGCAGATACGTCTGTGAAACCATCATAGGCTCGTGAACCTGTCAAATTCACTAAGAATGGCGTGATTGTCCCCGATCCTGTGGCGGTGACTGCCGTCGGCAGGAACTGATAGTTTGAGAGATCACCAGATACGGAAATCCCGGTCACGGTGACTGTCTTACCTGTCCCTGCATTAGCCGTGTCGAAGCGTGCATCGGTGAAGCTGACCGAAATCGGATCACCCGCTGCGATATTCGTCGCAAGGCTAACGGTTGCGCTGTTTGTTCCATCATAGGACTTGGTGGAGACAATTGGCGTGAAGCTCAAAACTGCGCGCGTAACATCAGCAAAAGTAGATGGGTTTGCGGACAACACATAGTTGCCGCCATCTGCACCGCCCAAGCTCGAGATTGAAATTCGGACATATTTGTTGGTGCCGATGTTCTTATCGAGGAAAGAGGCTGTGTAGTTATACGAGATGATGTCACCTGCGATGCGGTTATCGGTCAGGTTAACCAAAGCATCCGTTGTGCCGTCATAAGCGCGACTGATGCCGGTTGCGGCTGCAACGAGCGTCCGCGGCGTGATGTTCGCGCTCAAGCCAGTCGGCTGGATCAGGTTGTAATTGCCTGCGTCCACACCACCAAGCGTCACGGCGCTTCCGACAACAGCGATGTTCTGGCCAACATTCTTGCTCGCGAATGTGCCGGTCATATTAGAAATGCTGACCTGATCGGTGGTGATCTGACCCGCCAAGGCAGCAACACTGGTGTTGATGATGTCGCTGGTGGTGCCGTCATAGACCTTGTCCGTTGCAACAACACCCACGACGGTGATGTCCTTCTTAAAGATCGTGGCGCTAGCCTGATACGTCGTTGGCAAGGGCACATAGTCCGTGCTCAGCGCCGTCGGCGAACTCTGAACACGAATACTGGTGATCGTCACCACTTTGTTCTGGCCAGCATTCTTATCACTGAAATTCGCAAACGGGTTGTAGATCAGATCGAGCTGCTCACCCTGCACTTGATTCTGGATCACAAGGCTGGACACCTGGATCGCCGTGTTGCCATCATAAATCTTGTCCGGCACCGATGCCGAGAAGTTCAACGGACGCGGCGTTATGGTGACATTATGCGAACCACCCACGAGCTTATAGTTGATTGCCAGCCCGGCATTGGCCCCAACGCCGTCCACCAGATCAAGCGATCCAAGCGCGCCAAGCAACTGTGCCTGCGGCTGCTGGCCAACCAACGTCACGTGCGAATTGCTGACACTACCCGTCCCGGTGAGGCTCAGGCTTTCTTGTCCAACCAGTTGGCTCAACGTGAAGATGCCGGCCTCCACTGCGGAGCTGCCATCATAAACGCGTGAACCAGTCAGGTTGACCGTATAGGGGTTGATCGTGCTGGTCGTGTTGCTTGCATAAGTGACGGTGTAGTTCAGGCCATTATTGCCGTCATTCACAGTCACGCTCGCGACCGTCACAACCTTGTCATTCAACACAGCGCCGGAGGAAACCCCGCCCTGGCGGCTAACATTTACGCCGATAAAGGCATAGGTACCGCCGCTCAGGCTGTCCGCTATGCCGCCGTTGCTGACGTTGGTGAACAGACTACCAGAAATCGCAACAGGCGTACCAAGCGCTGTGGTCGTTGCATCGTAAGTCTTGGTAACGTTGCTGGTGCTGACCGTAATCGCAGCGGGGTTGATCGTGCTGGTCGTGTTGCT
>RFSU01000135.1 GCA_009923795.1 Sphingomonadaceae bacterium | reverse complement strand
TGATGTTGCCACCAACCGTTCTGAAGCGCCGCCCGCCATTCGCACGCGACAGATTGATTTTGGCCTGCGCTATGGCGTGTCGCCAAAACTCACTTTGGTTGCTGGCCTGTTTTCGGTCAGCAAGCCCTATTTCAATCTTGATCCGTCTTTGCGCTACCGTCAGTTGGGGCAGGTTGATAATCGCGGGTTTGAGCTGTCTTTGGCCGGAAGTTTGGCGCCGGGCGTCACCATCGTTGCGGGGTCGCTCTTCCTTGATCCCGTCATTTCGGGAGAGGCCGTTACCGCTGGGTTGATCGGCAAGCAGCCCGTGGGGTCTGTGCGTCGCCGCAGCATTGCTAATATTGATTGGCGATTTGCGGCTGGAAACAGCCCAATATCCGTCGACCTGGCGCTGGAAAGCTTGTCATCACGCATGGCCAATCCCCTGAATACCTTCGTTGCGCCGCCGCGTGAAACGATCAATTTGGGCGGGCGTTATCGCTTTAAGCTAGATGGGCATCCCATGCTCATTCGGGCCCAGTTGCAGAACGCGCTGAATGATTATGGCTGGCAAGTCTCCTCCAGCGGGGGCTTCACCTATTCTAGCGGGCGCACCTATATGGCGCAGCTCGTCTTTGATATTTGATCTGCCTCAGGAACAAGCCAGAATTGTCGCTTGCGGCGGGGCGTGGTAGGTCTACGTTCTAGCCTTACCTAAGACGGAGGCGATGATGACCGCAAAAACACATAAGGCCGCTTCAGGATCCTTTCTTGGTTGGGCGGTGGTCATGGTGCCGCTTGTCGTTGCCCTTGGTATGGTGTCTGGTTGGCTTGCCAATTCTGGCTATGACAATGGCTGGTTCCTTGCAATTGAACGCCCTGATATCATTCCCCCCGGCTGGGTTTTTGGGGTTGTTTGGACGATTTTGTACATCATGATTGGCCTATCGCTGGCCATGATATTGGCCGCGAAGGATGCGCCGGGGCGGGGGGGGGCGCTGACGCTGTTTATGGCCCAGTTGGTGCTGAATTTGGCCTGGTCACCGCTCTTCTTTGCTTGGCATCAGGTCACAATCGCCTTTTATCTTATTCTTGTGATTTTGGCACTGACGATCGCGACGAGCTTTGCGGTTGCGCCCATTCGTAAGGCGGCGGCGTGGCTCTTGCTGCCCTATATGGTCTGGCTCAGCTTTGCCTCCATCCTGAATTATCAGATTGATCAACTCAACCCCAATGCGGAAACCCTTGTCTCCGCCGCCGCGCGTCCCCAAATAGGGGGCTAATTGGCCTTTGGCTTTAAGGATAAAGACATGCAGACCGAAAACCGCTTCTTCGATGACCTCTCCAAGCTTGTGAATGGCGCTGCCGGCACGATTGCCGGCATGGGCCGCGAAGCTGAGTCCGCCACGCGCGAAAAATTCCGCGAATGGATTGGCGGGATGGACTTTGTGAGCCGCGATGAGTTTGAGGTGGTCAAGGCAATGGCCGTTGCCGCGCGCGAAGAGGCCGATGCCCTGAAGGCCCGGCTTGAGGCACTTGAGGGCAAAACAAAGGGCTGACCAACGGTCTTGTCCACAATTTTGTCCGGGGAACCCGTCAGCGTCCTTGCTCGTTTCCATCTTTAAACGGCAAGTAGACCGAGATGAGCATGGAATCTCTCGACATGGCGCAAGCCGCAGGCGCGCCTATCGAAACCCTTGAAAGCTGGTTTTCGGCGCATAACTGGCTGCATGAGCGTATTGGGGATGATGAAATCGTCGCCTCGGCCAAGGGCGCTTGGAGCACCTACGAGCTGCGCGGCCTTTGGCGCGACGATGATTGCGTGCTGCAATTTCTGGCGTTTCCCGACATTAAGGTCACCGAAAACCAAGCAGCGTCCGTCTATGAAGCCATTGGCTTGATCAACGAGCAGCTTTGGCTTGGCCATTTTGAATATTGGCCCTCAACCGGGATCATTGTGTACCGGCATGCCGCCTTGCTGGATTCGGGGAGCGGGGAGGCCGTTTTCTCCTTTGATCAGGCCGAAGTCATGGTTGAAGCCGCCATTGATGAGCTGGATCGGTTTTATCCGGTCTTTCAGTTCGTTCTTTGGGGCGGCAAAACACCGCGCGAGGCCATTACCTCTGCCATGGTCGAAACTCAGGGCGAGGCATGAGCGCCAAGGCCGCAATCTGGCTGGTCGGATGCGGCAATATGGGGGGCGCAATGCTGCGCGGCTGGATTGACGCCGGGGTCGATCCGCAAACTATTCTGGTTATTGATCCAGCAAACCCCGATCTGCCCGCGGGCGTCATGTTGACCGCCAAGGCGCAGGGCCCTGCACCAGATATTCTCTTATTGGGCATAAAGCCTCAAATGTTGGCTGAGGTTGCGCCGACACTGGCCATTGGACCACACACGCTGGTGGTCTCTATTCTCGCCGGTGTGGAAACTAAGAGCCTCAAGACGCATTTGCCGGGCGCTGCTGCTTATGTTCGCGTCATGCCCAATATGCCTGCCGCGATTGGCGAAGGCGTGAGCGTCATTTTCGGTCCAACACTCGATGCTGCTGGAAAAGCGCAGATCGACCAGCTGATGACACCTCTGGGCCATGTGGAGTGGGTTGAGGATGAAGATGCCTTTCATGCTGTGACCGGCGTTTCAGGGTCTGGCCCTGCCTTTGTCTTTCGCTTTATCGATGCATTGGCCAAAGCAGGGGTGCTGCAGGGCCTGTCGCACCCATTGGCGCTGCGGCTTGCGTTGGAGACGGTGGCAGGCTCTGCTCGATTGGCGCTTTCAACGGGGCAGGCGCCGTCTGACTTGGCCGAAGCTGTGCGCAGCCCCAATGGCACCACCCATGCGGGCTTAACAGTCCTAGATACCTCTGATCTGGCGGAACTTATGGCCGCAATAGTTGCCGCCGCTGCCAAGCGCAGCCGCGAATTGGCCAATGCCGCAAAGCCGGACTAATTCTCCATAAACCCCCGTTGACCTTGGGCCAGACCTCGCATAGCGGGGACAGGAAGTTGCGGGTTTTCCCCTGCGGGCAATAGAAAGTTTCCCTCTCGATGAGCGCCAATATCCCGTTCGCGATTATACCCTCTGCCAACCCCATTTCTGCCCAGGAGCGCGCAGACCGCATTGCAGCGCCCGGCTTTGGCAAAGTCTTTACCGACCATATGGTGACGATCCGTTATGTCGAAGGGCAGGGGTGGCATGATGCAAAAGTCCATGCGCGCCAGCCGCTTGTGCTCGATCCGGCGACTGCGGTGCTGCATTATGCGCAGGAAATTTTTGAAGGCCTAAAGGCCTATCGGTTGGAAGATGGGGCCATGGCCCTGTTCCGGCCAGAGGCCAATGCGCAGCGGTTCAACGCCTCTGCCCGGCGCATGGCGATGGCAGAGCTTCCCGAAGAGTTGTTCATCGGGTCTTGCCGACAGCTTGTGCAGATTGATCGGGACTGGTTCCCCGATGTTGAGGGCGGCTCCATCTACCTGCGGCCCTTCATGATCGCGAGCGAAGCCTTTTTGGGCGTCAAGCCGTCCTCTGAATATCTGTACATGGTCATTGCGTCGGCCGCAGGCGGCTATTTCAAGAGCGGGGCCCCTGCAGTCTCGCTCTGGGTCTCGCAAGATTATAGCCGGGCCGCCCCCGGCGGTACGGGTGCAGCGAAATGCGGCGGCAATTATGCGTCCAGCCTTATTGCACAGGCCGAGGCCATGAAGCTGGGGCATGATCAGGTTGTTTTCTTGGATGCAGCGGAAAATCGCTGGATCGAGGAATTGGGCGGCATGAACCTCTTCTTCGTGTTCGAAGATGGATCAATCCAGACCCCGCCTTTGTCCGGCACAATCCTGCCCGGCATTACCCGGGAATCGCTTTTGACGATTGCGCGCGATGAAGGCCTGACCGTTCGGGAAGAGCGCTATGCCATTGATCAGTGGGAAGCTGATGCCAAGAGCGGGCGGATCGTCGAATCCTTTGCCTGTGGCACGGCGGCAGTTGTGACACCCATTGGCAAAGTGTCGTCGCCTTCTGGCAGCTTCACCGTTGGGGCAGGTGGCCCGGGGCAGGTGACGCAGCGTTTGAAAGAAAAATTGGTCAGCATTCAGCGCGGGGCGGCCGCCGACCCCCATAATTGGGTCATGCGGCTCGATTGACCGATTGCCTTCCGAGATAGGGCCGCTATAGGAACGGCCCACGCATAAGTTGGGGCGTCGCCAAGTGGTAAGGCACCGGTTTTTGGTACCGGCATTCGTAGGTTCGAATCCTGCCGCCCCAGCCAATCCTCTTTTGACCATCTTTCCTTGATCGGCTCGGCGTCCTATCTGAGGCGTTGAATGAGGAGATTGGTCGATGACAGAGATTGCGACGCTGGCCGGGGGCTGTTTCTGGTGCGTGGAGGCTGTGTTTCAGCAGTTGGATGGCGTGGAGCGGATTGAGAGCGGCTATATTGGCGGCCATGTCCCTGATCCGACCTATAAATTGGTGTGCGGTGGCGATACCGGCCATGCCGAGGCGCTGCGCATCTGGTTTGATCCGTCGCGGATTTCCTATGGGGATTTGCTGGATGTGTTTTTTGCAACGCATGACCCGACCCAGCTTAACCGTCAGGGCAATGACATTGGGACGCAATATCGCTCCGCCATTTTTCCGCATGATGCAGGCCAAGAGGCGGAAGCAATCGCCGGGATGCAGCGGGCTGCGGCGGATTGGCCGGCCCCGATTGTCACAAAGCTCGAAAAGCTCGCCCATTGGTATCCGGCGGAGGATTATCATCAACGCTATTGGGATGGGGAAGGGCAGAGCAATGGCTATTGCCTTGCGGTCATTCCGCCAAAGCTCACCAAGCTGAAAAAACGGTTTGCCGACCGGCTGAAAACGGCGGTTTAAGAAGCCTTTACCGAGTAGAATGGAAAAGAGCCCAGAGACGAAAGTCTGGCCTTAGCGGCTTCCGGTTTTCCGGATTGCACCTTTATGAGCACCAACGCCGCCGGGTTTGCGGTTGCCGAAATGGCGACGCTTGGCATTGGGGCCATTGGCATTATCGCCCCCACGCCGTGCATCTTCATGACGACGCTGCGCCGTTGCGGGCGCTTGCTTAGGCTGCGGCATGCGTGCCACTTCTGCTGCAAAATCCTCGGGCAAAGGCACGGGCTGAAGCTGAACACGGGTCAGGCGCTCAATCTGGCGCAACCAGCCGCGTTCTTCCCCATCAACAAAGCTGATCGCAATGCCATCGCGCCCGGCGCGCGCGGTGCGGCCGATGCGGTGGACATATTGTTCCGGTACATTGGGAAGTTCAAAATTGAACACATGGCTGACGCCCGACACATCGATGCCGCGTGCGGCAATATCTGTGGCGATCAGAATGCGGATTTCACCCTTGCGAAAGGCTTGCAGGGCCAAGGTGCGCTGCGCCTGGCTCTTATTGCCATGGATGGCCGCACAGGGGATGTTTGATGCCTGCAAATGCTTCACGACCTTGTCCGCACCATGTTTTGTGCGCGTGAACACCAAAGCGCGATCAATCTCTTCTTCACGCAGGCGGATGGTCAGCAGCGCCTGCTTTTCGCGCTGGGTGACGAAGGTCACATATTGGCTGACGCGTTCTGCTGTCGTTGATTCCGGCGTGACGGACACGCGAACCGGGTTGGTCAGGAAGCGGTCGCCCAATTCGGCAATGGTTTTCGGCATCGTGGCCGAGAAGAAGAGCGACTGGCGCTCTTTCGGGAGCATCTTGTCGATCCGTTTCAGCGCATGGATGAAGCCTAGGTCGAGCATCTGATCGGCTTCGTCGAGGACGAAAATCTCAACATTGCGCAGCGACAACGCGCGCTGATCAATCAAATCAAGCAAGCGGCCCGGTGTTGCGACAAGAACGTCGATGCCGGGGCTAAGCGCCTTGATCTGGCGATTAATCGGTACGCCGCCAAAGACGGTTTCAATGCGCAATTGCAGCTGGCGGCCATAATCTCGGAACGATTGGGCAATCTGCGCTGCCAATTCGCGGGTCGGCGACAGGACAAGCATCCGGCAAGTGAGCGGGGCGCGGGCCTTTGGATTGTTCATCAAATGTTGAGGGACGGCAACGCAAAGGCGGCCGTTTTGCCGGTTCCGGTCTGCGCGATGCCGCACAAATCCTTACCTTCCAGCAGGGGCGGGATCGCCTGAAGCTGGATCGGGGTCGGCGTTTCATAGCCCTTTGCGAGCAGCGCACTCA
>RFSU01000134.1 GCA_009923795.1 Sphingomonadaceae bacterium | reverse complement strand
CATCTTCTGGGGTTTGGAACAGCTTCGCGGCGGAAAGATTGCGTTCGGTTGCATAGGCGCCCAGCATTGGGCCAAAGGTGCACACGCGATCCCCGGATTTAAAGCCTGTTACGCCGTCGCCAATAGCCTCAACGACACCCGCCGCTTCAACGCCAAGGCCATTGGGCATGGGGAGTGGGTAAACGCCGCTGCGGTGGTAAATGTCGATGAAGTTCAGACCGATGGCAGTGTTGCGCATGCGGACTTCGCCGGGGCCGGGCGGTGGAAGGTCCTTTTCAACCCATTGGATGACGTCTGGCCCACCTTGTTCTGTGATCTGGGCGGTTAGGGCCATTAATTCTTCCTTTTTGCCTCTTTGCGCGCCTTTTTCTCTGCCTTGCGCGCCTCACGGCCGCGCTTCTGATCCGCTTCGGCCTGGCTTGTGGTGGTGGCATCAATCACTTTGCCCGCGACCTTGATGGGGGCTGTGACGACATCCGCCGCAATGCTGGCAATGCATCCGGACAAAAGGGCGGGCAAAAGAAGAAGACAGATGATACGCATAACCTGCACATGCCCGCTTCGCTGCAGGATTGCAACGCACTTGCACTCAATCCCGGAGTCGCTTAGAGGGCCGCTCTCGCAAGTATGTGGCGACCGTAGCTCAGTCGGTTAGAGCGCCGGTTTGTGGTACCGGAGGTCGCGGGTTCGGATCCCGTCGGTCGCCCCATTTCTTAGCTGATTTTCCAATAGTCTAATCTAAATCTGGGAATGGTGGCGAATCGCAGCAATTTTCTTTATTGCGCGCCCCTGTAATTTTATTTCTTGCGGGAGTTGCCTATGTCCGCTCTTTGGACTTTGCCGGATTTTGACGATCATGACTCAGTCCATGTTTTCCGGGATCCTAAGGCTGGGCTGACCGCCCTTATCGCAATCCATTCGACCCATTTGGGGCCAGCAGGCGGCGGGACGCGCTTTTGGCATTATCCTGAACCCGATGCCGCAATCACCGATGCCCTTCGCCTGTCGCACGGCATGAGTTACAAAAATGCCATGGCTGGACTTGCCATGGGCGGCGGGAAGGCTGTCATCTTGGCCGACGCCAATCGCACCAAGACACCAGATCTGATTGCGGCCTTTGCGCGCTCTGTTGAAAGCTTGGGCGGCCAATATGTGACGGCGCAGGATGTGGGCATCAGCCAGCAAGACATTATCGACATTGCACAAGGCACACGCTTTGTATCCGGCTTGCCGCCCAAATCCGGCGGGGCAGGCGGCGATCCGGGGCCGTCTACGGCTCTGGGCGTGTTTCTGGGCGTGAAGGCCGCCGTGCAGCGTGCACTGGGTAAGGATAATATGGCGGACGTCCATGTCGCCATTCAGGGCGTGGGCAGCGTTGGCGGCGGACTTGCGCGGCATTTGGCCGCGGCTGGCGCACGCCTGACACTGGCGGATCAGGATGCGGCACGCGCTCAGGCGCTCTCGGCGGAACTTGGAGCGCACTACGTGGCGGCGGATGCCATTATGCAGGTTGAGGCGGATGTGTTCAGCCCCTGTGCGTTGGGGGCTATTCTGCATGATCAGTCCATTCCGCTGCTCAATGCCCCTATTGTGGCAGGCGGTGCGAATAATCAGCTGGCACGTCCAGAACATGGCGCGGCCTTGCAGGCACGGGGCATAACTTACGCGCCAGATTATGTGATCAATGCTGGCGGCATCATCAATGTCGCACTCGAATATCTTGAGGGGGCAGATCGGGCCGCTGTGGATGCCAAAATTGCTGGCATTCCAGATCGGCTGAATGCAGTTTGGGATGAAAGTGCCGCAACGGGGGATCACCCCGCCATGGTTGCCGATCGGATGGCGCAAAAGCTGATTGGTCGGGGCTAACCCCCGACCAATCAGTTTATTCCAGCCAATCCGGAATGCGCTCTGCCGCCAATATCGTTTCGGCGGCGATGCGATCTGCCACAACGGCGTAGTTATCGCCATCGACCATCACTTCGGGCACCAAAGGGCGGCTGTTATAGGTGCTTGCCATCGTCGCCCCATAGGCACCAGCGGTGCGGAAAATGGCGAGATCACCAGACGCGACGGCATCAATATCCCGCCCCATGGCAAAGGTGTCTCCACTTTCGCAGACGGGGCCAGCGATATTTGCCGTCATGCGCGCGCCCGTTGGCTGCACGGCGGCAAAGTCATGCCAAGCATCATACATGGCAGGACGAGCAAGATCATTCATCGCCGCATCAACAATGATATAGGGCCGGATAACGCCCGGCTTCACCCAGATGACACGCGTTAACAGGACACCGGCATTGCCAACAATCACCCGGCCGGGCTCAAACATCAGCGTGACGTCCCAGCCTTTGGTGACGCGCGCCACCATCTGTCCGTAATCGGCGGGGGAGCCTGCCGATAGGGCACGCCAAGGCCGCCGCCGAGATCAACCCGATCAATCACATGGCCTGCTGCCCGCAAATCGGCGACCAATCGGCCAATGCGGCGATAGGCGGCTTCCAGCGGATCAAGATCAAAAAGCTGGCTGCCGATATGCAGAGCCACGCCGCGCATGCTGAGGCCCGGAAGCCCGGCCAGCCGATCAAAAATGCCGGGGGCCTGATCAATGGCGACGCCGAACTTATTTTCCTTTTTACCGGTCGAAATCTTGGCATGCGTGCCCGCATCCACATCTGGATTGACGCGCAGCGTGGCGTTGGCTGTCATGCCCTTGGACGCAGCAATCTGGGCGAGAACCACGCCTTCTTCTTCCAACTCAATATTGAACTGGCCAATCCCACTGTCGAGCGCCTGTTCCAATTCCGCGCGCGTTTTGCCGACCCCGGAAAAGACGACGTCCTCGGGCTTCATGCCTGAGGCAATTGCGCGGGAAATTTCACCGCCGGAAACAACATCCGCGCCATAGCCGGCCTTTGCCAACACGCGCAGAACGGCGCGGTTCGGGTTAGCCTTGATCGCAAAGGCAATATGCGACCGCCCGACTGGGGCAATGCCATCACGAAAGACCTGCGCATGCCGTTCCAGCGTGGCGCGAGAATAGACGTAAACGGGCGTGCCGACCTCTGCCGCAATGCGGGTCAGCGGCACGTTTTCGGCCTGGAGCACGCCGTTCTTGAGATGAAAATGGTCCATGGGGCTTAGCTTTTCGGCGGAATATCAAATTTGTCTTCGCGGCGTTCTTGTGATCGGGTGATCAATTCGTCGCTGCGTTTGGGCCGGGCCTGAGGCGAAGGCGTGAGCATCTCATCCACCGTAAGCTGTGTTGCGGCTTCTTCCGGTTTGACCGGCAGCGACGTTCCTTGTTGCGGCTTCAGCTTAACACGGCCGCCACAGGCCGAAACAGCCAGAGACATGGTAAGTGCAACAGCGACGGCGCGGGTCAGGCTCATCTCAGTACCTCCTTGGCTTCGGCAATGCGCGCGCGCACTTGCGCGGGAGCGGTGCCGCCATGGCTGATCCGACTGGCGACCGAGGCATCGACCGTCAAAACCGAAAAGACCCGGTCATCAATGCTGGCGTGGATCGCCTGAAGATCCGAAAGCGGAACGGCGGCAAGGGTGAGGCCAAGCTCTTCGGCCCGCTTGACGGCACGACCCGTGACGTGATGCGCTTCTCTGAACGGCAGGCCCGCTTCGCGAACCAACCAATCGGCAAGGTCGGTAGCCGTTGCAAATCCGCTTTCGGCAAGCGCGCGCATTCGATCCGTGCGGAACGTCACGCTCTCCACCATGCCCGTCATCGCGGCGATGGATAAAGCGAGCAGATCATGCGCCTCAAACACAGGCGGTTTATCATCCTGCATGTCCTTGGAATAGGCGAGCGGCAGGCCCTTCATCGTCATCATTAGGGCATTTAAGCACCCGGTAATCCGGCCGGCATGGCCGCGGACAAGCTCGACCGCATCTGGGTTACGCTTTTGCGGCATGATGGAACTGCCGGTCGACCATTGGTCAGGCAAAGCCACAAAGCCGAAGGGCTGGGACGCCCAGATGACGATTTCTTCCGACATGCGTGACAGGTGCAGCGCGCATTGGCTGGCGGCCATAAGATAATCTATGGCAAAATCCCGGTCGGAGACGCTATCCAGGCTGTTGTCGGTTGGCTTGTCAAAGCCAAGCGCCTTGGCCGTCGCATGACGATCAATCGGAAAGCCCGTACCCGCAAGTGCTGCGGCACCAAGCGGACATTCATTCATCCGCGCGCGCGCATCGACAAAGCGGCCGCGATCCCGGCGGATCATTTCAAACCAGGCCATTAAATGATGGCCAAGCGTCACCGGCTGGGCACTTTGCAAATGGGTAAAGCCGGGCATGACGGCATCGGCATTTTCTTCAGCGCGCGCGAGCAGCGCCCGTTGCAGCCCGATCAGGCCCGCCTCAACGGCGTCTATGGCGTCGCGCACCCAAATGCGGAAATCCGTCGCGACCTGATCATTGCGCGACCGGGCCGTGTGGAGGCGGCCTGCTGTCGGTCCGATGAGTTCGGCAAGCCGGGCCTCGGTTGCCATGTGAATATCTTCCAGCGCCAGATCGACGGGGACGCCATTGGCTTCATATTCCTCGGCAATTTGATCAAGCCCGTCAGAAATTGCCTTGGCATCATCGGGTGAGACAATGGCTTGCGCTGCGAGCATGGCAACATGGGCTTTCGAGGCGCGGATGTCCTGCGCCCACAATCGCTTGTCGAACGGGATAGAGGCGTTTATCTCACGCATCACGGCGGCCGGCCCTTCGGCGAAGCGGCCACCCCACATGCTGTTGGAGTTTGACGTGCGGTTGCTAATCTCGACGCTCCTAATTCTTACCTTCGCAACTTCAGCTTGCGATAGGCAATCCGACCCAAAGCCGCAAGGCGAAGGGCCTATATCATCTCCAGCTGCACCTAAAGCCGAACTTTCTGGCACAGTGGATCGCAGCCAAAAGGGCGCGGCCATGCCGGATGTCGCCTTTGAGTCGCCTTCGGGGGAGATGGTCAAGCTCTCTTCCTTCAAGGGAAAGCCTGTGCTCGTAAACCTGTGGGCGACATGGTGCGGGCCGTGCATCGCAGAAATGCCGACAATTGAACGACTTGCCACGCGCGAGGCCGGGCAATTGACGGTTCTTGCGATTAGTCAGGATATGAAGGGGCGTCCGGCTGTTGAGGCTTGGTGGAATAAACAGGGCTTTAAGACCCTCCAACCCTATGTTGATGCCAAGGCAGACCTTGGATTTGCGCTTGGTGGCGGCTCCCTGCCTACGACAATTTTATATGACAAAGATGGCAAGGAAGTCTGGCGTATGATGGGCGGTGCAGAATGGGATGCGCCCGCGCAGAAGACGCTCATCGAGGAAACGCTTAAGATTTGATCGGCGGATTTTCATTCCAAAGACGCTTGGGCGAGACAGCGTCCGACGTCACGCCAAGCTCAGAGAGACCTAGCGGCCATTCGGTTCCTGTTACCAGCACTTCGGCAATTGCAGACAGCGCAGGGGATGTTTGCAGCCCAAAGCCGCCTTGCCCTGCGAGCCAGAAAAACCCTTTGGCGTCCGGCGCAAATCCAGCAACGGGCATGCGATCCTTCACAAAGCTGCGAAGCCCGGCCCAGCGACCCGTAATGCGCGGGACGGGCAGGGTGGTGAACTGTTCAACTAGATGGGCTGCAAGCGCCATATCATAATCTTCGGGCTGGGCATCACAGGGGTCGGTATCTGTCTCATCATTGGGGCAGGCCAAAAGGCGGTTTCCCTGCGGCAGCAGATAGAAATGATCGCCGGGTGTTTTGATGAATGGCCAGCCCCGCACATCCATGCCTGATGGCGGATCAAAGACAATGATCGTGCGGCGCTTAGGTTGAAGCCCGATCGGTCTGACGCCCGCGAGGTCTGCAATCCGGTCTGCCCATGCGCCTGCCGCATTGACGATGATTGGGGCGTGATACACCTCTCCTGCCTCCGTCGTGGCGGACCAGATTTTGCCCGTCTGCTGAAGGCTGGCGACGCGGTGACGCACCAAAATTGCACCCTGCTGGCGGGCGGCGCGGCCGAAACCTTGCAACAGAGCGTCTGCATCTAGGCTCCGCCCACCATGGTCAATGAGACCCGCAACAATGTCATCGGCACCAAAGCGCAATTGGGGGCAGAGCGCCTGCATTCCGACTTCGTCCGCGTCCTCAATTGTGTCGGTGAAGCGCCGCATCTGCTGCCCCAACAGGTCTAATTCTTCCCGCATCGCC
>RFSU01000133.1 GCA_009923795.1 Sphingomonadaceae bacterium | reverse complement strand
GCAACCGATGCGATCGAAAAAATCATTGCTCACTGAACAAACCGCTTTGGTCTGGGACGCGCCCGGGTTGATCGCTGGCGTGGACGAGGCAGGGCGCGGGCCGCTCGCTGGCCCCGTCGTTGCGGCAGCGGTCATCCTGTGTCCGCAGGGCATAGACGGGCTCGACGATTCTAAAAAACTCAGTGCGAAGCGCCGAGCGGCGCTGGAGGGGCTGATCCTTACCCAATGTCAGGTCGGCATTGGCCTGGCGAGCGTGGAGGAGATTGACGAGATCAACATCCTGCAGGCGACCTTCCTTGCCATGACCCGTGCGGTTGAGGCGCTATGCGCCAAGGGCTTTGACCCGGCCCATATTCTTGTCGATGGCAATCGCCTGCCGCGCTGGCGCTGGCCGGCCGAGGCCGTGATCGGTGGTGATGCGCTCCACCCCTGCATCTCGGCGGCGAGCATTATTGCCAAGGAGCATCGCGACCGGATCATGATCGCCGCCGATGCCGACTATCCCGGCTATGGCTGGTCCTCAAACAAGGGCTATGGATCCGCGACGCATATGGCGGCGCTGGCCAAACTTGGGCCCTCCCCCCTGCATCGCCGCTCCTTTGCACCTGTCGCGCAACATTTTTTTGACCTGTGAGTCTTCCGCGCCACACCACTAGGGCTTGAGTCCCTGTGGATAAGTTTGTGCCATATATCGTGCCGGACTCCTTTCGTTCTCCCAATCATGTCTGAAAAGTGACGGATTCCTGAGGCCTGCAAAGCTTGACGGCGGAGTCTGGATGACTCACCACGGCATTTCTGAGTTCAAAAGGAGTGTCATATGGGCGTGTTGGAAAAGGTTCGGAAGGCGGAGGCGAAGGCCTTTGATCTGCCACTCGACCAGATCGTCATGGGCGATTGCATTGCCAATATGCGCGCCCTTCCGGATGCCTGCATCGACATGGTCTTTGCCGATCCGCCCTATAATCTCCAACTCGGCGGCGATCTGTTTCGCCCCGAAGGCGGGCGGGTAGATGCCGTCGATAATGATTGGGACAAGTTTGACAGCCTGAAGGCCTATGACGAATTCTCACGCGCTTGGCTGGCCGAGGCGCGTCGGATTTTGAAGCCTAATGGAACCCTTTGGGTCATTGGCAGCTATCATAATATTTTCCGCGTCGGATCGGTGCTACAGGATGAAGGCTTCTGGATCCTGAACGACATTATCTGGCGCAAGGTGAACCCGATGCCCAATTTCAAGGGCACGCGCTTTACCAACGCACATGAAACCCTGATCTGGGCCTCCAAGGGGGAAGATGCGCGGTACACATTCAACTATCGCGCGATGAAGACGCTGAATGATGAATTGCAGATGCGCTCTGACTGGTCCTTCCCAATCTGCGGCGGCGCAGAGCGGCTAAAGCGCAACGGCACCAAAGCGCACCCGACGCAAAAGCCAGAGGCCTTACTCTATCGCATTCTCCTTGCCTGCACCAAGCCGGGCGATGTCGTGCTCGATCCCTTTTTCGGAACAGGCACAACGGGCGCTGTTGCCAAGCGTTTGGGCCGTCATTTTATCGGGCTGGAACGCGAACTGGATTATGTCTCGGTCGCTGAGGAGCGGATTGCCGCTGCCCTGCCGCTTGATGAATCGATGCTCAAAACAATGCAGGCGGATACCGCCGCCCCGCGCGTTCCGTTCGGCACGCTGGTTGAGACGGGCTATATTCAGCCCGGCACGCGCGTTTATGATCTGAAACGGCGCTGGTCTGCCACTGTTCGGGCGGATGGTTCGCTGATCACGGATGCGGGCCATGGCTCCATCCATAAATTGGGGGCCACCCTGCAAAATGCGCCCAGCTGCAACGGGTGGACATTCTGGCATTATGAGGCCGATGATGGGTTGAAACCCATTGACGCCCTGCGCCAGACCTATTTGCTGGCAACCCAGCCCTAATCCATGAACCTATCCCCGTCTGCACGGCTCTATGCCCGGCCGACGGGCTTTATCGACGCGCCAACGGACGGGGAAAGCTGCGCCCAGCTGGCAGGCGGCCTGCAATATTTCTCCTTATGGGAGATGCTGGCAACAGAAGATGGACGGCCCGCCGGGCGCTGGCTTGTGCCTGTCGGCGACGCGAGAAACTGGTGCGCGCGCCTCTCACCAACACCGGCAGAACGGCTCACCCAGATGATGGCGCGGGCGACAGCGCCACGCGCGCCGCTCGTCATGGGGTCACACAGTCTGACCATGGATCGGCCGAATATCATGGCCATTCTCAACATTACGCCCGACAGTTTTTCGGGCGGACATGCGCATTTGGGCGACCCCGCAGGCTCTGCCCAGCTTGCAAAACAGATGGCAGCCGACGGCGCCGCGATCATCGACCTTGGCGGTGAATCCACGCGCCCGGGGGCTGCCGATGTTTCGGAAGCGGAGGAATTGTCCCGCATTCTGCCAGTGATAGACGCTTTACGCGATTCCGGCCTGATCCTCTCACTCGACACGCGCAAGGCCGTCGTCATGAAGGCGGGTCTGGCCTCCGGCGCGCAGATCATCAACGATGTATCAGCCCTGCTCTATGATGATCAGGCGCTGGCAGTCCTCGCGGACTCAACCTGCCCGATTGTCCTGATGCATTTTCCGGGGCCGGCCCAGACACCGCACGCCCGTGACGCCTATCACGACCCGCTGACCGATGTGTATGATTGGTTGGAGGCGCGGATCGAAGCCGTCGTCCAAGCAGGCATCGCCAGAGAGCGGTTGATCGCCGATCCGGGTATTGGTTTTGGCAAGGCCAGCGCTGCAGATAATCTGCGTCTGATGAATGGCTTGTCTCTCTTTCATGGGCTGGGTGTGCCGATCCTGCTGGGGGCGAGCCGAAAGCGCCTGATCGCCGCGCTGTCAGACGATGCACCGACCGATAAGCGCTTGGGCGGCTCCATTGCGTTGGCCCTGAAAGCGGCAGAACAAGGCGCGCAGATTATCCGCGTTCATGATGTTTATGAAAGTGCACAAGCCATCCGCATCTGGGCTGGGCACAGGGCCGCCGCTTTGGGCAGGGCATAACCGCAAAAAACCCGCTTTGCGGCAGCCGCTTTTGCGCGCATGATGCATCGCAGATAGATTTAGAGGGAAGGATCCCCCCATGCTGACCCGTTATGCCCTTGGCTATGTTCTGACTGGGCTGTCCTTTGCCCTCATCGACAGCATCTGGCTGCGCACCATGTACACACGCCTTTATCAGCCAGAAATTGGCGAGCTTCTGGGCGGGTTGCGGCTTGGTCCAGCCATTGCCTTTTACCTCCTCTATATTGGCGGGATGATGTGGTTTGCGGTTGGGCCTGCTCTGGCCAATGGTCGCTGGCAGACCGCTTTGGTGCAGGGCGCGGTGTTGGGCTTTATGTGCTATGCCACTTATGATCTGACCAATTTTGCCACGCTCAAAATCTGGAGCATGAAGGTGACATTGCTCGATATCATGTGGGGCACCGTGCTGACGGGCAGTGCTTCGCTTGCCGGATGGGCCGCAACACAGGCGATCCTTGGGCGTTCTGCATAGTCGTAAGAAGAAAGACGCTTGAGGCCCGGCCAATGCCGGGATAAAGCCAAAAGAAATTCATTTCTCTTGGGAGTTGATCAACCATGGCCAGCAATAATGATATGAAGGCGCACAAGCAGACCTATGAAGGCGTGATGGTCATGCTGAAATGGGGGACGATCGCATCTGCGCTTCTCGCCATTCTCGTCATCATCCTGATCGCAGGCTGACGTGGCAAAGATCGCCGTCCTGAAAGAGCGTGCCGCCGGGGAAGCCCGCGTCGCTGCAACAGCAGAGACGGTTAAAAAATTCGTGAGCCTTGGCGCGACCGTTTCGGTTGAAACAGGCGCAGGCCTGAGTGCTGGCGTGTCGGATACCGATTATGCAGCAGCGGGCGCCAAAATTGGCCCAGCTGCTGAGTGTCTAACACAGGCGGACATCATCCTTGGCGTTCAGGGGCCAGAGCCGAAACTTTTGGCCTCTGCCCCAAAAGGGGCATGGGTTGTGGCGTCGCTCGACCCCTTTGGTCAGCGCGCCCGTGTGGATGCTTATGCCAAGGCAGGTGTTGACGCGCTCGCGATGGATTTCATGCCGCGTATCACGCGCGCGCAATCGATGGATATTCTGTCCTCTCAGTCAAATCTGGCGGGCTATAAGGCCGTGATTGATGCAGCCGCCGCTTATGGTCGTGCCTTCCCGATGATGATGACAGCGGCTGGCACGATTTCGGCCGCGCGCGCTTTCATCATGGGCGTCGGGGTTGCCGGGCTTCAGGCAATTGCAACGGCACGCCGCCTTGGCGCGCAAGTCTCTGCGACCGATGTGCGCTCTGCCACACGCGAACAGATTGAATCGCTCGGCGCCAAAGCGATTTTTGTAGATCAGGTGGAAGGCATTGAGGGCGAAGGAGCCGGTGGCTATGCGACCGAAATGTCGGACGCCTATAAGGCTGCGCAGGCAGAGCTCGTCTCCAGCCATATCGCCAAGCAGGACATCGTCATCACGACTGCGCTCATCCCGGGGCGCGCTGCCCCGCGCCTGATCAGCGATGCGCAGATTGCCAGCATGAAGCCCGGCAGCGTGATCTTTGACTTGGCTGCCCCGCAAGGCGGCAATGTTGAAGGATCAAAAGTCGACGAATTGGTGGTGCGTCATGGCGTCAAGATTATAGGCTATGGCAATACGCCCGCCCACTTGGCGACCGATGCCTCGGCGCTGTTTGCGCGCAATCTCTATAATTTTCTGTCCGCCTTCTGGGATAAGGATGCGGGCCGACCCGTTCTGCCCGATGAGGACGAAATCACACAGGCCATTCGCCTGACCAAAGATGGCAAGGTCGTGCACGACCGGCTGATCGGATGAAAATCGGTCTTCTCGGCCTTGCGCTGATCTCAGCGCCCCTGACCGCCGAGGAGTTCGTTGCCCAAACCGCGCCCATGGCGGGCCATTGGATGGTCGATCTGCGACCCTCTGCCGACAGTCCGCCCTATTCCAAACCAATGGATATCAGCATTGCGGCAGACGGACGGGTGACCGGCTCATTTTATAATAGCGATATCATTGCGGGCCGAGCAGGACGGGGGCGGGGCAGATTATGCCTCGCGTTTCGAACAAGTGACGGCCAAGGCCTTTACCATAGTTCCGCTTGCCTGATTGATGGAAAAATGGTTGGCCAAACTTGGGCCGAAGATCGCAATTTCATATTCCCCTGGACGGCGGAGCGCTAAGCATGGACTTTATCAGCATTCTTTCAATCTTCGTTTTGACCTGCTTTATCGGCTATTATGTTGTTTGGTCGGTTACGCCAGCGCTGCATACGCCGTTGATGGCGGTGACCAATGCTATCTCCTCCGTCATCATCGTCGGCGCGCTGATTGCCGCCGCACCTGCGGGTGTTTGGGGAGCAGCCAAATGGTTGGGTCTGATCGCCGTCGCTTTGGCCGCGGTCAATATTTTCGGTGGCTTTGCCGTTACAGAACGCATGCTGGCCATGTATAAGAAAAAGGATCGCTGATCGCGCCGCAGTTTAACGCACGATTTTCAAAAAGGGCTTCACGCCCCGAATAGCGACCTCCCGCATGTGCCGCAGGGGATAATGGATCAAGCTTTCGACAAGAACAGCCCCTCGGCTCGGGTGGGGCGTATTCTCCCACGGGTTGATGCAGAACCGATCCCCCAGCACTGACCCCGGCCGCTGCCGCCCCTTGATCCGGTTGGTGACATTGTCGCTATGGATCACCTGAAGCCAGGCCGGCCCATCTTCAATCTGGATCAGCCGAAACGCCTCCCCCAGCGCTGCATGGGGCCGCGCCCAGATGGTCTGAAACTCAACGGCATCTTCCACCACCGAGGCGAAAGGATTGCTTTCATCGCGCGCGCCAAAGACCCAGCCTTTGCGCCAGGCAAAGCCAGTGGGAAAGTTAAAGGCGGTTCCGGTGGGATGTGTCGCCGCCACATCTTGCACCCGGGCCACAAAATCGCGCGCCAAGGCATCGTCATTATCCAGCCGCGTCGTCAGCACACGGCCCTTGCCGGTGGGAAGGTGTGCACTGACATCCGTCCGCACATCTTCCAGCGGGAGGGCATCGCGGAACAAAGCGATGAAGGGAAATCGCCTTTGCGCATCGACAATGCGCGCGCGAAATGGGGCGGGTGTCCCCGTGTCAAAATAGATGATCCAAGAAAAATCATGCCGCGTTTGTCCGGCAACAGAGGGAAGGCAGAAGCGTTCAAAAAGATCGAAGCGGCGATCCAGCCAGCCCGTCTTTGCGCGAACATCGGCCTCTCGCCCCTTAGTCGGCACGTTGAAGCGGGTCAGGATAACATGGCGGTGCCAGGGCATAGGCTAAGTCTGCCGCGCAAGTTCAACGG
>RFSU01000132.1 GCA_009923795.1 Sphingomonadaceae bacterium | reverse complement strand
TTTATGTCGGCAATGCAACGCTCCGTTTGGGGGCTGATGTGACGCAGTTTGAGGCCTTGATCGGGCGCAATGCCAGTTTGGGGGAGTGGATGACTTGGCTGTTGTCCAGCGCGGCTCCGGCGATGCTTTGGGGACTTTTAATCATAGCTGTTTCCACAGCTATTGTGGGTTATGTTCTCGCGGCATTGGGTTGGCGCGTTTTTATTGTACGTAAATGGCGATCACGACGATCAAGAGGCGCTACGTCCCAAACTTGAAGCCAAGGGCCGGGGTGTAGAGGTCTACATAAGCAAGCCGGTGGTGAAAGACGTTGTTTTCGGTTCTTTACCCGAGTTCCAGACGGGGGCTGATCTTTGCAGCGGCAGCCATGATGCTGACGGCATTTTCAATCTTCCTTTCATCAACGAGCCTGTGGCTGGGGGCAGGGTTCCTCCTTGGTCTTTTTCTTTTAGGAGGCGCAGCACGGATTTCGCGCCGCGTCAAAATTGATAGGTCTTTGGCGGGACGATCAGAGATTGCCCTAAAGCCTAAGCGCAAGCCCAATACCCCCATGGATCTGGCGGATGTCGATGAGGCGCACTTAAACGAACAGTTCGGCCATGCAGCGCGGATGCAGGCGATCGGCCAGCTGGCCGGCGGCGTTGCACATGATTTCAACAATGTTCTGACCGGAATCTTGGGCCAGTGTGACCTGATGCTGATGCGTCATGCGCCCGGCGATATCGACTATGATGATATTCAACAGATTAAGAATAATGCCAATCGCGCCGCCGCGCTGACCCGCCAGCTTTTGGCCTTTTCAAGGCAGCAGACGTTGCGCCCGCAAGTTCTTCAGCTTCCCGATATTGTCGCCGAAATTTCTAATCTTCTGACGCGTCTGGTGGGGGAGAAGATTGACCTGATCGTGAAGCAAGGCCGCAATCTTGGAGCAATATGGGCCGATCCTGGCCAGTTGGAGCAGGTGATCGTCAATCTGGCAGTCAATGCGCGAGATGCCATGCCAGAGGGTGGAAAATTGATCATTCAAACCTATGCGGTCAAGGCGGCTGAGGTTAAGGCCAGTGGGAATAAGTTCTTGCCAGTGACGGACTATACAGCGCTGAGTGTGACCGACACGGGTGCGGGGATTGACCCAAAGTTGATGTCCAAGATTTTTGAGCCGTTTTTCACGACGAAGGACGTTGGAAACGGCACGGGCCTGGGGCTGTCCACCGTTTATGGGATCGTCAAACAATCGGGCGGGCATTTATTTGCCGATTCAACGCCGGGGCAGGGATCAAGTTTCGTCATCTACCTTCCCGTTTATGCGGGCGCAGAGGTGCAAAGCCCAGCGGAGGCGCGCACCAAGCCACACCAGGC
Source organism: Sphingomonadaceae bacterium (assembly GCA_009923795.1). Classification (GTDB taxonomy): domain Bacteria; phylum Pseudomonadota; class Alphaproteobacteria; order Sphingomonadales; family Sphingomonadaceae; genus Aquisediminimonas. The sequence continues at coordinate 5,031 of RFSU01000132.1, read as the reverse complement.
CGATCTTTGGGGGCACGGCACAATCTTACTGGTGGAAGATGAGGATATGGTGCGCGCGATCGCGGAGCGGGCACTGACCCTTCAAGAATATAATGTTATGTGTGCGACCGATGGAGAGGAAGGTCTCGCTTTGCTGGATGGGCATGACGATATAGATCTATTGCTGACTGATGTTGTCATGCCTTCAATGGATGGTCCAACGCTCGGCAGGCAAGCACGCGTGAAGCGTCCGAATCTGCCAATTTTGTTTATGTCGGGCTATGCGGAGGAATCGTTGCGGCAGGAAATCACGCTCGACAATGTCAATTTTCTGCCGAAACCTTTTTCCGTTCAACAACTTGCCGAGGCCGTTAAAACAGCCCTGATGCCCTAGTGCGAGACTAGGAGAACAAAACAAGAAATATTTTTCGTTCCCCTCTTGTTCAAAGAGAACAAAGCATATACATTGACCTTCTGATTGACGCAGCAGGTGCAACAGCTACGAGGGGAAAAGGCCATGTCGGCGCAACTCAAAATCATTCAAACGGATCGTTCGGCAACCATGGATAGAGAAAAAGCACTCGAAGCGGCACTTGCCCAAATTGACCGCGCATTTGGCAAGGGCTCTGCAATGAAGCTCGGCTCACGCGAGGCGATTGAAATTGAGTCGGTGTCCTCCGGCTCCCTTGGTTTGGACATCGCCTTGGGCATTGGTGGTCTGCCACGCGGGCGTATCGTTGAAATTTTCGGCCCGGAAAGCTCCGGCAAGACGACGCTGGCGCTTCATGCCATTGCCGAAGCGCAAAAGGCGGGCGGCACGGCGGCCTTTATCGACGCAGAACATGCGCTTGATCCGGGCTATGCCAAGAAGCTGGGCGTGAACATTGATGAATTGATTGTGTCGCAGCCCGATACGGGCGAGCAGGCGCTTGAAATCACCGATACGCTTGTCCGATCGAATGCGGTGGACGTGTTGGTCATCGATTCGGTTGCAGCACTTGTGCCGCGCGCTGAAATTGAAGGTGAAATGGGCGATAGCCATGTTGGCTTGCAGGCCCGTTTGATGAGCCAAGCTTTGCGCAAAATCACAGGCTCGATCAATCGGTCACGCTGCCTTGTGATTTTCATCAACCAGATCCGCATGAAAATTGGCGTTATGTATGGCTCGCCGGAAACAACGACGGGCGGCAATGCGCTTAAATTTTACGCATCGGTGCGTTTGGATATTCGGCGCACGGGCCAGATTAAAGATCGCGAAGACATTGTCGGCAATGCGACCCGTGTGAAGGTGGTGAAGAATAAAGTCGCGCCGCCGTTCAAGCAGGTTGAGTTCGACATCATGTATGGCGAAGGCATTTCCAAGACGGGCGAAATCCTTGATCTGGGCGTGAAGGCTGGGATTGTTGAAAAGTCTGGGGCTTGGTTCAGCTATGACTCGATCCGCATTGGGCAGGGCCGTGAAAACGCCAAAGTCTGGCTTAAGGAAAATCCGGATATGGCTGCGCGCCTTGAGCAGCAGATTCGGGGGAAGACGGAAGAAGTCGCGGAAGGTCTTATGGTTGGTCCAGAGGCGGATGACGATATCTGATCGGGATGGCCGGGGGTGATCACTCCGGCGTCAGCAGATAGGGCGTCATCGCGTCTCATGCTTCGAAAGGCCCGCCAAATTGGTGGGCCTTTTTCGGTCTAAGCCATATTTGCATGGCTTTAGAGTCTTGTAATGCTTGAGAAGCCGATCAGCCTCGCCTAAGCGAAAACGCTATGACTTCGACCAACGATATCCGCCGCTCTTTCCTCGATTATTTTGCGGCCAATGGCCATGAACGGGTCGCGTCTGCGCCGTTGGTCCCGCATAATGATCCCACGTTGATGTTCACCAATGCGGGCATGGTTCCGTTTAAGAATGTTTTTACCGGCCTTGAATCGCGCGCCTATTCGACCGCCGCCTCATCTCAAAAATGCGTTCGGGCGGGCGGCAAGCATAATGACCTCGACAATGTCGGCTACACCGCGCGGCACCATACGTTCTTTGAAATGCTCGGCAATTTCTCGTTCGGGGATTATTTCAAGGAACAAGCGATTTCGCTCGCTTGGAATCTGACCACGAAAGAATGGGGCCTTGATCCCAATCGGATTACGGTAACGGTTTATCACACCGATGATGAGGCCTTCGACCTTTGGCGCAAAATTGCGGGGCTGCCCGAAAGCCGGATCATCCGCATTCCGACCAGCGACAATTTTTGGTCGATGGGCGATACCGGGCCTTGCGGCCCGTGCAGCGAGATTTTCTGGGATCATGGCGATCATATTGCAGGTGGGCCGCCGGGATCCCCAGATGAAGATGGCGACCGCTTCGTCGAAATCTGGAACCTTGTGTTCATGCAATTTGAACAGGCAGCCGATGGCAGCCGAACCAATTTGCCACGTCCCTCCATTGATACGGGCATGGGGTTGGAACGCATTGCGGCGGTGCTGCAGGGCGTGCACGATAATTATGATACCGACACGTTCAGATCCCTGATCGGGGAATCGGCGGTGCTGACCAAAAGCGATCCCAATGGCGCAATGAAGGCGTCTCATCGGGTGATTGCCGACCATCTGCGTGCATCTGGTTTCCTCATTGCAGATGGCGTGCTGCCGTCCAATGAGGGGCGGGGATATGTTCTGCGCCGCATCATGCGCCGTGCCATGCGGCATGCGCATTTGTTGGGTGCGAAAGACCCGTTGATGCACCGTTTGGTTGGGTCGCTTGTCGCGGAAATGGGTGCTGCTTATCCTGAGCTCCTGCGCGCGCAGCCGCTGGTTGAAGCAACCTTGCTGCAAGAAGAAACGCGGTTCCGCCAAACGCTGGATAAGGGGCTAAAGCTGCTCGATGAAGCGACCGCCACGATGGCGTCGGGCGATGTCCTGCCCGGCGACACGGCGTTTAAGCTCTATGATACCTATGGCTTCCCCTATGATTTGACCGAGGATGCCTTGCGCGCCCAGGGCCTGGGCATTGACCGTGCAGGCTTTGACGCGGGCATGGCGCGGCAAAAGGCAATGGCACGCGCGGCCTGGAAAGGCTCTGGCGAAACAGCGTCCGACGATATCTGGTTTGATATCGCCGATGAGCTTGGGGGCACCGAATTCACAGGTTATGTGAGCACGGAAGCCGAAGCCCAAGTGTTGGCTCTGATCAAAGAGGGGCAGCGTGTCGAGGCCGCTAAGGCGGGTGACAGCGTTACCATTTTGACCAACCAGACACCCTTTTATGGGGAGAGCGGCGGGCAAACCGGCGATGCCGGCACGATCCGCGGTGAACATGGCTTTGCGGCGCGCGTTGATGATACGGGCAAGCCGTTGGGTCGGCTCCACACGCATCAGGCGGTGATCGAAGCGGGCGATATTTCGGTTGGCCAAACGGTCCATCTCTCCGTGGATGCGGAACGCCGCGATCGTATCCGCGCCAATCACTCGGCCACGCACTTGTTGCATGCGGCGCTCCGCAACCGGTTGGGCGCACATGTGACACAAAAGGGCAGCATGGTTGCCGCTGATCGGCTGCGCTTTGACTTTTCGCACCCCAACGCGTTGACGGCGGAGGATGTTGCGGCTGTTGAGGCTGAAGTAAATGCCGAAATTCGTCGTAACCAAGCCGTCACCACGCGCCTTATGACGCCGGATGACGCTATTGCGGCAGGGGCTTTGGCGCTCTTTGGCGAGAAATATGGCGAGGAAGTCCGCGTTCTGACCATGGGTCCGCGCGATCAAGCCAAGGCATATTCCGTTGAGTTATGCGGCGGCACCCATGTGAACGCGTTGGGTGATATTGCCTTGTTCAAGATTGTCTCTGAATCCGCTGTTGCATCGGGCGTTCGGCGGATCGAAGCGCTCACCGGTGAAGCGGCGCGGCGCTGGCTGTCGGACCGGGATGACAAGTTGAAAGACGTGGCATCTCAATTGCGCGCAAACCCAGATGAAGTGCCGACGCGTGTCTCTGCCTTGGCGGAGATGGTGCGCAAGCTGGAAAAGGAACTGGCAGAGGCCAAAAAGGCGTTGGCGCTTGGCGGCTCGGGTGCGGCCCCGGCGGAACCTGATGATGTGGGCGGCTTGCTGTTCCTTGGTCAGAGTTTTGACGGACTGGATCCAAAGGACCTGCGGGGCCTTGCCAATGATGCAAAGGCGAAGCTTGGATCTGGCGTTGCGGCCTTTGTGACGGTCAATGATGGGCGGGCGTCCGTTCTGGTCGCTGTGACCGATGATCTGACTTGCCGGTTCAGCGCCGTTGATCTGGTGCGCAAAGCTGTTGAGGCTTTGGGTGGTCAAGGTGGGGGCGGTAAGCCCGATATGGCGCAAGGCGGAGGCCCGGATGGAAGCAAAGCCGACGCTGCCATGGCCGCGATAAAAGCGAGCTTGGCCTAATGATTTGAATCGTCAATGCCGCCCGGTTAATTGCCCTGTGGCTTTGCGCGCTAAATATCTGTAGAGACAAGGGGAAGGATCGGTCTGGCGTTGGTTGGACAAGGATCAGTTTCCAAGTCGGTTCGCCCGATATTTTTTCCCTCAAACTGTATTGAGATTATGCCCTTTTCCCAAATTCCAGAGCCGCTTCGCGCGGCGATTACAGCGCGTGGCTATAGCGTTCCAACGGCTGTTCAGGCCGCGGTGATTGAGCCTGAAACGCATAATCGCGACCTTATTGTCTCTGCACGGACGGGATCGGGGAAGACAGTCGCCTTTGGCCTTGCCATGGGCCTTGATCTTTGGAGCGATGGTTCCAAATTCCCCGCAGCGGGGGCCCCTAGCGCACTGGTCATTGCCCCAACGCGGGAGCTTGCCCTGCAGGTCAGTCGCGAATTGACATGGTTGTTTGCGCAAGTTGGCGCACGGATCACCACCTGTGTCGGCGGGATGGACGCGTCGAAGGAACGCCGTGCGCTGTATCAGGGTACGCATATTGTGGTTGGCACACCGGGACGTCTGCGCGACCATTTGGAGCGTGGCGCGCTGGATGTTTCAAAACTGCGCTTTGTCGTTCTCGATGAAGCCGATGAAATGCTGGATATGGGC
>RFSU01000131.1 GCA_009923795.1 Sphingomonadaceae bacterium | reverse complement strand
GATGGCTTGGGTTAAAAAGGCTCTGACCAGCGTGCGCGCCGTCGCCTTCAGGTCAACGCCCGCCGCTGCCAGAGCATCCCGATCGGTGAGCTTGATCCCGTCAATCCACTCCAGCGTCATCACCCGGCGGCTGGTGCGCGTCCAATCAATGGCGGGAACCAAATAGCCGCTTTCGGCCCGCATCATATCCGCCAATTCAGAGGCAGAGGCGGCTTCGCGTCGCAAATCCAATTCGCGCAGCGTCCATTGTTTGAACGTCGCAATCACCTCACGCGGGCGGAGCCTTGCCAATTCCCCACCGCGGGCGGCGGCATGTGCAGCGATCCATTCATAGGTTTCAATGTCGCTGGTGAATTTCTCTTCAATGCCGGGCCGCAGGATTTTGACCGCGACCGTCCGGCCCTCGGTCGTGACGGCTTTGTGGACCTGTGCAACGGAGGCTGCGCCCACCGGATGCGGGTCAACGGATTGAAACAATGTCTCCAGCGGCACGCCAAGCGATTGCTCAACGGCCGCGCGCACCTTTCCAAAGGGAAGGGCCGGCAAAGTGTCTTGCAGACGCAGGAGATCGCGGGCCGCCTCTTCGCCGACGAGGTCGGGACGGGTAGCGAGCGTCTGACCAAGCTTGATGGCTGCCGGACCAATTTTCTCAAATGCCCCGGCATAATCCGGCTGTTTTGGGAGAAATGCGCCCAGTCGGGCGAGGCGTGCGATGCGGCGCAGACCCGCCGGGGATGCCGGGCTGCGCTCAATCCCCAGCAACGCGCCATTGCGCGCCAAAATGCGGCCCCATTTCAGCAGCCGCCAGAAATGGATGACGCGGGAGGTCAAATCTTCCAACCGCTGTGAATGGCAACAAGTCCGCCCAAAATCGGTTCAACCCGCGTTTGGACAAAGCCCGCATCGCGGATCATCCCTTCAAAGCGCGGCATGTCGGGGAAACGACGGATCGATTCGATCAAATAGCGATAGCTGTCGGCATCGCCCGCGATGAGTTGCCCGACCCTCGGCACAATCTTGTGCGAATAAAAATCATAAACCTCGGAAAATCCGGGCCAGGTCGTGGTCGAGAATTCGAGGCAGAAGAAACGGCCGCCGCGCTTCAGCACGCGGTGCGCCTCTTTCAGGGCCTGATCAATATGGGTGACGTTCCGAATGCCAAACGCAATTGTATAGGCATCAAAGCTATTGCTATCGAAGCTCAGTTTCTCGGCATTTTGTTCTGACCAGCTAAGGCCCCCAATATCGCGGTCTTCGGCGCGTTCCATGCCGACAGCCAGCATGTCAGGGTTAATGTCTGCGACAGTGACTAAAGCGTCATGCGCCTGCATGCGAAAGGCGATGTCGCCCGTGCCGCCTGCCATATCGAGGATCATTTCCCCGGCTCGCGGCTTCACGCGACTGACGAAGCGATCCTTCCAAAGCCGGTGCATCCCGCCCGACATGGCGTCGTTCATGACGTCATAGTTTTTGGCCACGCTCGAAAAGACGGCGCCCACGCGCCCTGCCTTTTCATCAGCATCGATATCATCGTATCCGAAGGAAACCTTTTCGCTCATGGCGCAGCCTCTAGCCAAGCCCGGCGAGGCTCGCTAGCGGAAACATGTGCCAGAGCTTCCCGAAGTTGAAACGACCGTTCGTGGTCTTGCCGCTGTCCTGGATGGCGAGGTGCTATCTCATGTGGAACCGCGTCGGGCCGATTTGCGCTGGCCGATCCCCGTTGACCTGCGTCAGCGTATGCAGGGCGCGCGCGTCACGGGCCTTGGCCGTCGTGCCAAATATGGTCTTGTCCATACCGATCGCGGCGACACGATGATTTTTCATCTTGGCATGTCGGGCCGCTGGATCATTGACCCGGAAGACATTGGCAAGCACGGCCATTTGGTCTTGGAAACGGGATCAGGGCGGCGATTGGTTTTGGATGATCCAAGGCGGTTTGGGTCGCTAGACCTTGTGCCGACGCCTGATTTGGCCGCATTTCCGGTCTTCGCCGTCATGGGGCCGGAACCTTTGAGCGATGATTTCACCGTTGCAACGCTCATCACCGCGCTGAAAGGGCGCGCGGCTCCGATCAAAAACCTTTTGCTCGATCAGCGCGTGGTGGCGGGCCTTGGTAATATTTATGTGTGTGAGGCGCTCAACATGTCGGGCATTGCGCCGGGCCGGGCTGGGGGATCGCTTTCAAAGGCGCGACTGGAGCGGCTTGTCGCGGCTATAAAAGATGTTCTGGCTGCCGCAATTGAGGCGGGCGGCTCTACCTTGCGGGATTATGCCCGGCCCGATGGGGAGCTGGGCTATTTCTTCAAACAATGGCGGGTTTACGGGCGCGAAGGAGCTACATGCAGCTGCGGCGCACTGGTGCGTCGGCGCATGGATGGCGGGCGATCTACCTTCTATTGCCCGAAATGCCAGCGATGATGGTTGACCGCAGGGGTCTGCGGCGATAAAGGCCCCGTTCACGCAGGTGCGGGTGATTCCGCGCCTTATTTGTTTCGGACAGATTGAGGTCAGATCATATGGCGAATACGCCGCAAGCCAAGAAGCGCATCCGTCGCAACGCAAATCGCGCAGTTATCAACCATAACCGCATCAGCCGTATCCGCACCTTTGTGAAGAAGGTCGAACTGGCGCTGGAAGCGGGCGACAAGACAGCAGCTGCCACTGCCCTTGCGGCGGCTCAGCCGGAAATGGCGCGCGGCGTTGCAACTGGCGTTCTCCACAAGAACACGGTCGCGCGGAAGTTTTCGCGCTTGACCAAGCGAGTTTCTGCTCTCGCGTAACGCCTAAAAAATAAAACCATTTTGAAAGCCTGTCGGTTCATTTCGGCAGGCTTTTTCTTTGCCAGAGTGGCGGCATTGCTGAGTCCGGCCTGAGTCCACGATTCGCAGAATCTCATTTTGTTCTCTGTCGAAAAAAAGAACGTAATATCAATATCTTACACGGCTTCTGAGGATTCCCTTGGCATAAACGAGTCAACATTAAATATTTCTTTTTTTTTATGTCTCTGGCCTTGATCATGCGCCTAATGTGACACACACGTGACAACCAGTGGTGAGAGAATCAGTTCGCTGCTGATTAATCGACAGACACGATTTGTAGCCGGAACAGGGGGCGTTTCGGTACAGGGCCCTTGTGTGTCGAGAACCGAGGTTGGCGCCGCTTACAGGCGAGGGGGAGATGAAGACGCGTGTCACAAATTTCACAGCCTGCAATGCGACCTGCGGATATGGACCAGCTTCAAGTTGCTTGGGCCGCCATCCGGGCTGGCCTTCGTGCAGATGTGGGCGCGCGCACCTTTGACCATTGGCTAAAGCCGGTGGATCTGGTTGGCTATTGCGGCACCGACCATGCCGTGCGCCTTTCGCTCCCGTCTGATTTCATGGCAAGCTGGGTGTCGTCTCATTATACGGATCGACTGACTTTGGCCTGGCGCGCGATGCTGCCCCATGTCCGCGCGGTTCGGATTGAAACATCGTCGGGCAAGGCGGTTGAGCATTTCACGGCAGATGCGCCGGTGGCAGAGCAGGCCGTACCTGAGCAAGTCTCGCCCTTGTCGAGCCAATTTGATCGTCGGCTGACCTTTTCGACCTTTGTGACGGGCCATCCCAATTTGGTGGCTTACAATGCGGCGCAGGCTCTGGCCTCTGGAGAACGCGGGTCGTTCAGTCCGCTTTACATCCATTCCCAGACGGGTCTTGGCAAAACCCATTTGCTGCACGCCATTGGGCATGAGGTGCTTCGGGCGAACCCGAATGCGCGCATTCTCTACATGTCGGCAGAGCGGTTCATGTTTGATTTCGTGAGCGCGATGCGCGCGCGCGATACCTTCTCCTTTAAGGCGCGGCTGCGGTCTGCCGATGTTCTGATGATCGATGATGTACAGTTCATTGCGGGCAAAGAATCGACCCAGGAAGAATTTCTGCACACGGTTGATGAGTTGATGACAGGCGGCCGTCGTCTGGTCATCAGCGCGGATCGCGCGCCGCATGCTCTGGATGGGGTTGAGGGGCGCATCCTGTCTCGCCTGACATTGTGGCGGATATTGGCCCTGCCGATTTCACCCTGCGTCGTTCGATCCTTGAGGCGAAGGTCGCGGCTTTGGGCGTGTCCTTGCCAGTCGAGGTGATTGACCTTCTGGCAGCACGGATTGCGAGCAATATTCGGGAATTGGAAGGCGGCTTGAACCGTCTCATCGCCTATAGCCAGCTTCAAAGCCGCAAGGTGGACGAAGCCTTTGCCGAAGAAGTTCTGGCAGAGATGTTCCGCGCCAGCCGCCGCCGGATCACCATTGATGAGATTCAGCGCCGCGTGTCAGAGCATTATCGTATCCGTCAGGCGGAAATGGTGTCGGCCAGACGTGCGCGTGAAGTGGCGCGCCCGCGTCAGGTGGCGATGTATCTCGCCAAGCAGCTCACGCCCCGGTCTTTGCCGGAAATTGGTCGCAAATTTGGCGGGCGGGATCACACAACGGTGATTCACGCCATCCGCCAGATTGAACGGCTTCGGGGTATTGATACCGATATCGATACAGATGTGCGCACGTTGATGCGCGATCTTGAAGGGTAAGCCCGGCTCCGACCGATTGGGTCTGCCGGGATCCATAGATAACTAGTTATTCGGTCAACATCAGTCCTGAGGCGCCTCTGACTGAAGCTGAATGTAATTTTGCAGCCCCATTTGGCGGATCAGCTCAAATTGCGTTTCCAGCATGTCGACATGATGCTCTTCATTGTCGAGAATATGGGCGAACAAATCACGGCTCACATAATCGCGCACGGACTCGCAATGCGCGATGGCATCGCGCAGTAAGGGGATAGCTTCTTCTTCCAGCGCAAGATCTGCCTTTAACAGCTCTTCGACATTCTCCCCAATGCGCAGACGCCCCAGATGCTGAAAATTGGGCAGGCCGTCGAGAAAGAGCATGCGTTCCGCCAGCTTGTCGGCGTGCTTCATCTCATCAATGGATTCGCCATATTCAAACTTGGCCAGCTTCTTCAGGCCCCAATTGTCGAGCATGCGATAGTGCAGGAAATATTGATTAATGGCCGTCAGTTCGTTCTTGAGAGCCTCATTCAAAAATTCGATTACTTTCTTATCGCCGCGCATCATGGCCTCCGTTGGAAATTTGGGGTGAGATAGCAGCCCAGCGGCGCGGGGCCTAGACTAAGCTTTGTGATGATGCATCCTATGCCTGATGCTGACGGAGCTCTTTAGCCTAGGCTGACGCGCTCGGTGCGGATGACCTCACGCGCAAAGGGGACGCACACGCCACATTTTACATTGCAACCAAGCGAGCGATAGGCGCGGGCAGGGCTTTTCGCGCCGTCCCGAGCTGCGGCACGGACATCTTTTTCACGAAGGGCATTGCAGATGCAAACAAGCATGACGATTCTCGCTAATGAGAATCGTTCGCTACAGTAAATGAGAATGCCTCGCAATAGAAATTCTGTGTTCTTGAACCCGCTTAAGCGCGCGCGGCGCCAAATTCAGATGTTGTATCGGTTGGGCCAGCGTCAGTCGGTTGCGGCATCACAAAGCTTGTGTAGCCGCCAGCCAATCCAAGCGGCGACGAGACAAGAGGCGGCAGCGAACAGCAATGTATTTTCAATTGAGACCCCGAAATGGGTCAAAACGCCCAGCATAGAGGTGGCAAAAACCATGAACGCGGCATTCACGATATTGTTGGCCGCGACCGTTTTCGCTGTTTCCGATTGCGCCACCGTTGTGGTGAGAAACGCATAAAGCGGAACAACAAACATGCCGCCAAAAACGGAAATGCCCAATAAGTCGATCAGCATATGGCTGCCGCGGCCCGTCGACAGAAAGTCGCGCCAATTGATCAGGCCATCGGGTTGGACCGTCCATCCGCCAATGCTCCACCAAAAGTCCAAAACGAACAGGCCCATGACAATGACAGACGCTGGCGCGAAGCGTGCGGATACCTGTTGGTTGAGCAGGCGATTAATGACGACCGATCCAATCGCTACGCCAATGGAGAAAATCGCCATGAACAAGGTGGCGACCGATTGATCAGCGCCAAGGGCGTTTTTCACCAGAGGCGGGAACTGTGCCGCCAGCAAGGCCCCAATCGCCCAGAAGAAGCTGATTGCAACAATTGCCATGAACAAGCGTGGAATGTGCATTGTTTCGCGCACCAAGTGCCAAGATGCTCGGAAAAGATTATAATCCAGCCGAACACCAACATTTTTTGGCTCTGGTGGGGCAGGGGGCACGAAATGGCCGCTGATACGGCCGGCGATGGCGATGCCTAGCGCGGCCAAGGCTGCCCATTGTGGAGACAGCAGTCCGCCTGCAATGGTGCCCATTAAAACAGCCACATAAGTTCCTGCTTCGACTAACCCTGTTCCACCAAGGACCTGATTCTTATCCAGATGTTGGGGCAGAATTGCGTATTTAATGGGCCCGAAAAAAGCTGAATGCACGCCCATCGCAAATAAAGCGAGAAGCAGGATCGGGACC
>RFSU01000014.1 GCA_009923795.1 Sphingomonadaceae bacterium | reverse complement strand
GCAGTTTGCGCGACAGGCAGGATTGGGCATTGAGCGAATTGCGGCAATGGTATCTCTTCCCAGACTTGCTCGATCTCAGCGTAAACCCAGCCGCTTATAGCAATGTCGATGATTATGTGGACGCGCTTGTCGCCCCCGCCCGCGCACAATCACGCGATCGATATTTTACCTATGTGACATCCATTGCAGCAGAAAATGCTTATTTCAGTTCCGGTTCCAGCGCGGGCATTGGGATGCGGTTAAATTATGATGCGACGAACCGCAGGGTCTTTGTTCTCGAAGCTTTTGAAGACGCACCGGCCCTTGGTGCAGGAATTGACCGGGGCACGGAAATTCTCGCCATTGGCGATACCCCCTCCAGCTTGCGCAGCGTAACCTCCCTCTTTGCCGCCGGGGGATCCGCGACAGTTGCAGATGCATTCGGCCCCTCTACCCCTGGGCTCGCCCGCACGATGACGATCCGCGCAAATGGTGTCGAGCGTGACGTAACGGTGATCAAAAGAGACTATGCGCTTGCCCCTGTTTCGTCGCGTTATGGATATAAGATCATCAACGATAATGGCCGGCGGGTGGGCTATATCAATCTTCGCACTTTCATTGGAACGGCGAATGATCAGTTACGCACCGCCTTTGATGCGATGCGCAACCAAGGCATTACAGAACTGATCATAGACTTTCGCTATAATGGCGGCGGGCTGGTTTCCGTGGCGGAAACAATGGCTGATTTGCTCAACGCCAATCGCGCCCCTCAGATTTGGAGTTACACAACATTCCGCCCGGAAAAATCCTCTGAAAATGAAAGTTACAGCTTGCGCGCCCAGCCTCAGGCTGTGCCGGTGACACGCGTCGCCTTTATTGGCACGTCCGCAAGCGCCTCTGCCAGCGAAATGGTCATTAACGGTCAACTCCCTTTCCTTGGAGCAGCCACCGCTCTGATCGGCTCCAACACCTATGGTAAACCCGTCGGGCAAATCGCGCGCGACCGAAGCGTCTGCGATGATCGGTTGCGGGTGATTGCTTTCCGCGTGGAAAATGCGGCGCGACAAGGGGATTATTATACGGGCCTCGCCAGCAAAATGACCTCCACCTGTCAGGCCGCAGACGACATTAGCAGGCCGCTGGGAGATCCAGCAGAAGCCTCTGTGCGCGCAGGGCTGGATTTTCTAGCAGGACGCGCCTGTACCTCGATTAGCGGTCAAAGTGCGCTCTCAGCGGCCAACCGTGGACTGCTTCGACCGACCAAGCCGAGCGCCGCACAACATCAGCTCGAAGGGTTATTCTGAGCGCCCTGCACCACGGTGTTCAGGATTGGCGCATCGCCCCGAACCGCTGGATCAGCCAGCTTCTGAACAGAGCCATCGCCGGATCAGATAGATCATCGGCGTGGAGTTTCAGATAATAGCCATAGCCATCTTCCACCACGGCTTCATAAGGCATGTGAAGTCGGCCTTGTTCGATTTCGTCGGCAAACATATCGACATCCCCCAACAGGACGCCATTGGCCGTCATCGCATAATGGGCAGCGGTAATGGCCGTATCAAAGGCGATACCGTCTGCGGTATTCACCTTCATCCCCATTTGCCGGGCAAAGGCCGACCAGAGCAAATCGCGCGGCTGACCCTCCAGCTTGATATGCAGCAAATCCTGTTGATCCAAAAACGCCCCCAAGGATCGACCCTGCGCCATTTTGGCAGTCTCAGGGCTGCACAGCGGGGCAACCCGCACCATCCACAAGAGATCGGTCACCTGATCATCCACATTGGGCCGATCATAGACAATCGCCATATCCAGCGCCGTGGCCGGAAGGCCCGTCACGTTTGAGCTGGAAACATCGACCCGAATATCGGGATATTCCGCCCGAAAATCTTTTAGGATCGGCAAGAATTGCTGTTGCAGCAAAGACGGCGGAATGTGGATGCGCACAGTGCGGTGCGCCAAATTGTCGTCTCGGATCGCATTCATCGTCTGTTCAATGCGATCAAGGCTTTTGGTGACCACTGGCAAAAGCTCAGCCCCAGCCGCTGTCAGGACAAGGCGGGAGGCTTCGCGTTCAAACAACTGCTTGCCCAGCAATTCCTCAAGACCGCTCACATGTCGGCTCATTGCGCTTTGTGAAACAGACAGGGCGGCCGCGCCACCTGTAAAACTTTTCTGCTGGCCCACAGCCTCAAATGCCCGAAGCGCATTCAGGGGGAGCCAACGGCGATTAATGGTGCCCTTTGTATGAATGGGACAGACCTTCATGATAGGATTGGTTGCAGTCACACCCCCATAGCCCGACATTTTGTTATGGGGCCATGCGAAAAAGAGATTTTATCGCTTTGCCCGGATGGTTCAAGCCACCAACCACATAATTCCCGCCAGTTAATTTGGGGACAGATAGCCATGGATCTTCAGCGCATTGACGCCATGTTTCGCGAGCGGCGAACAGGCCACACCCTTCCCCAAGGTCTCTACACGAGCCAAGAGGCCTTTGAGTTCGATATGACGGCGATTTATGGCCAAAGCTGGCTGATGGCCGGCATGGAATGTGAATTACCAAAAGCGGGCAGTTACATTTCCATGATGGTGGGTAAATGGCCTGTGGTCATCACCCGCGATAAGGAAGGCACGATCCGCGCTTTCCACAATAGCTGCCGCCACCGTGGCTCCATGGTTTGCCAACCGGGCCATGGCACCGCGCCAAAGCTGGTTTGCCCTTATCATCGCTGGACCTATGATCTGGACGGGTCACTCTTTGCTGCAGGCCGCATGGAAGATGATTTTGACAAAAGCGCCCACGGCCTGAAACCCATTGCGATAGCCTGTTTCGGTGGCGCGATTTTCATTTGCCTTGCGGACAATCCACCGCCGATCGATGATTTCCGGGAGAAGTTTTCGGCTTATGCGGCACCTGCCAATTTCGAAAATCTAAAGCTAGTCCATGTCGATAAGCTGGTCGAAGATGCGAACTGGAAGCTTGTGATGGAAAATGCGCGCGAATGCTATCATTGCGCGACGGGTCATCCGGAATTGGCAAAGACCTTTCCTGTGGGCATGTCCAAGCATTTTGACGCGCATGAAGATGCGCGGGCGGAAGCCTTTAGCGCCGCCATGGACGCCCATGGCTTTCCGCATCAGCCAGTGGAAGGACATTGGTGGCAGGTCGCGCGCTTCGCGCTCAACGAAGGCTGCACCTCCATATCACAGGATGGCAAGCCGCTGATCAAAAAGCCGCTGATTACGACCAATGACGGCGATATTGGTTCGCTGCGCTGGGCGATTGATCCACATCTTTTTGCGCATGCGACATCGGACTATGTATTCATGTTCAGCTGCATGCCGGTCAGCCCGACGGAAACGCATGTGTTCAGCAAATGGTATGTCCACAAGGATGCGGTGGAAGGCGTCGATTATGATATCGATGCCCTCATCTCCCTCTGGGCGGTGACCAATTCGCAGGACAAGGAATTGGCGGAAAACAATCATAAGGGCGTCAACAGCCCGGGATATACCCCCGGCCCCTATTCTGCAGATGCAGAGATGCTGGCCCGCCGTTTTACCGACTGGTATTGTGACGTTTCGCGTGTCTATATTGATGCCCATGGCAAATAATAAGTCGGGGGACTTTCACCCAGAAACTTTGGCGGTGGCCTTCGGATATGATCCGCAAATGGGGATGGGGGCCGCAAAGCCCCCAATCTTCATGACCTCCACCTTTGTCTATCCATCGGCGCAGCATGCCAAATATGTGCATGAGGCCTATTTTGACGGCACCGGGCCGCTGGTTGGAGAAACCAACCACATTTATTCACGGCTTGGCCATCCCGGTCTGGATTTTCTAGAAGCCCGCCTTGCCGCGATTGATGGCGCAGAAGATGCCGTTGCCTATTGCAGTGGCATGGCCGCACATTCCAGCATTGCTCTGGCCCATGTCCGCGCAGGCGATAGCGTGCTGCACGGGCGGCCCATTTATGGCGGGGTAGACTTTCTCTACAATGTCATGATGCCGCATTTCGGATCGCATGTGACCGCCTATCTGGACGGCACAGATGAAGATCATGTTCGCGCCGCGGCAGAAACGGCGATGGCCAAGGGCCCGTTAAAGCTCATCATCGCAGAAACGCCCGCCAACCCGACGGCTGCGATTGTTGATCTCGACCTCATGGTGCGCATCGCCGATGAAATTGGCGCAAAACAGGGACATCGTCCGCTTGTTGTTGTCGACAATACCTTGCTTGGCCCCTTCGCCCAGCGCCCGATCGCGCAGGGTGTGGACCTGTGCATGACCTCCCTCACCAAATATTGCGGTGGTCATAGCGACTTGCTGGCGGGCGGCATTTCGGGCCGTAAGGAGTTGATCGATCAGCTGAAGCTCCAGCGCACGACATGGGGTAATCATCTGGATCCCTTCACGGCTTGGCTGGTGCTTCGGTCGTTGGAATCGGTCTCGGTGCGCACCGAGCGGGCCATGAGCAATGCGCGCCGTGTTGCGGAATACTTGCGCGACCACCCCAAGGTCGCAGGTGTCACTTATTTGGGCTTTCTGCCCGAAGGGTCGCGGCAGCGTGCCGTCTATGATCGGCAGTGCAAGGCGGCCGGATCAACCTTTTCCTTCCATCTGCATGGCGGTGAGGCGGAGGCGTTCCGGATGTTGGATCAGCTCAAGCTGATGAAATTGGCGGTTAGCCTTGGCGGGTCAGAAACATTGATCTGCCATTCGGCGAGCACAACGCATTATGCAGTCGCGCGGGAACAGCGGTTGGAAGGCGGAATAACCGATGGCACGATGCGGCTATCGGTCGGGTTGGAACATGTCGACGATCTGATCGGCGATTTGAAACAGGCATTGGAAGCAGTTTGATGGATCTGAACTTTACCGGAACCGATGTGTGCGCCGTTAATGGCACACGAAGCGCACCCGAAGCCAAATATGACCTTGTTGTCATTGGCGCGGGCCCCAGCGGCATTGCCGCTGCTATAGAAGGCGCAGCCAGCGGCGCGTCGGTGCTTCTGGTCGATGAAAATCCCGTATCTGGCGCGCTGATGGGCAATGATACGCCGCTCTATTTCGGGGGCCGCATGACGGCCGCGACGCAAAATAGCAACCGGATGCTCGAAGCCATTTTCATGAGCATGCCGGATCTTGAAAAGGCGATGGAAGCGGGCGTTGAGCTGCTGCTCGGTACCACCGCATGGGGCGTATATCGCAACGGGCCGGGCGTGCAGAGCTTGCCAGAGCAAGTTGTTGGCCTTGCCGATGCAGAACGGTCTTGGCTGGTCGGCTTTGACCGGATTGTACTCGCAACAGGCGCGCGCGATCTTGCCATTGCCTTTCCGGGCTGGAATCAGCCGGGTGTGATGGGGGCCGCCGCTTTGCAAATGCTGCTGTCCCGTTATGGCGCCTTTTCTGGGCGGCGCATTGTCGTTTTGGGGTCGCATGACCTTGCGCTTGAAACCGCGCTTCTGGCGAAGGAACATGGGCTGGATGTCGCCGCTTTGGTGGAAGTACGCGATGGTCCGCAAGGCGACGCCGCACTTCTCGCAAAAATTACGGCATCGGGCATTGTCACATATTATGGGCAAAGCATCAAGTCCAGCAAAGGCGGGCTTGATGGGATTGAATCCATCACCCTGACCGATGGAACGGACATTGCTTGCGACACCGTGTGTGTCGCCATTGGCCTTGTCCCTTCAATTGAGTTGGTCGATGCGATGCATGGCCCAAGGGCGCTGAACGCGGCGCGCGGCGGCTATATTCCTGCGGGTGAACCAAATGTTGCGGCGGTGGGCCTTTGCGCTGGCCTGCCCGACACGGGTTTTGACCATGTCGCTTATCGGATGGATTGGGTGCGTGCGGCGCTGCGCGTCAATACGCCCGATACGATCATCTGCCAATGTGAAGAGGTAACGCTTGCCGACCTGATCGGTATTCAGCCACCCAATTATTTGCCGCGTCCTGCGGCGATTCAGGCGCGCTCGCTTGACACGCTGCTCGACGATGGCCCGGCCAACCCAGATCAGATCAAGCGCCTGACGCGCTCTGGCATGGGTGTGTGTCAGGGCCGTCGCTGCCGCGATCAGGTGGCGATGATGCTGGCGATTGAATCGGATAAGCCCTTCGGGACCATCCCGCTTGCGTCACACCGCGCGCCTTTGCGCCCCTTGCCGCTTAAGATTTTGGCGGAATGGGATGAACCCGTGGCGATGGATGCGGCGTGGGATGTCTGGTTCGGCATTCCGACCCAATGGGTGCCAGTTGAAGATATCGGCACAGAATATCAGGATGCGCATCGCGAGATGCTCTACACGGGGATGTATAAATGAGCGGCTCTGAAGTAGTCATCGTTGGCGGTGGCGTCACAGGTCTCAGCGCAGGCTGGTGGTTGGCGCGTTCGGGTGTGAAGGTCACTGTGCTCGACAAGTTCATTGTCGGCTGGGAAGCCTCCGGACGCAATGGCGGCGGCGCGTCGCATTATTCCAGCCCCTTGTTCGATGAAGAACAAAGGCTGTGGCCGCAAATGGATGAACTGCTCGGCTACCCGACGGAGCATCAAAAGGGCCGCATTCTGATTGCGATGACCGAACGTCAGTGGGAGCAATATCGCTTCATCGCCGAACGGCACACCCGGCTGAACCATCCGGTTGAACTGCTTGACGTCAAACAAGTGCAAGAAGCTGTTCCGCTGGCGGGCGACAATTGCTTTGGCGGCGTGCATTATAAATTTGGCGGCCATGCCAACCCGCAACGCACGGTGCAGGCTTATGCCTGGGCACTGCAAGATCTGGGCGGCAAAATCATTCAGCACAGTCCGGTCACGGGCTTTGAAACCGCTGGTGGCAAGGTGACGGCGGTGAAGACCGCCAATGCGACCTATGGCTGCGATGCTGTTGTGGTCGCGGCTGGACCGCAAATCCCGCAGTTGATGGCGCAATTGGGCGTTGACGTCCCTCTGGCCGCCGCGCGTGCGGAAATGATCATTACCGAGCCTGCCCCGATGATGCCGCTGGGCGGCGTTGACGGGCATAAGATTTATGGTCGTCAGACATTGCGCGGCAACCTCGCTTATGGCGGCGGGCCGCATGAATGGCTGGATGTGGATGCGATTGGCCCCGCTGCCCGTCCATCGACACCGCTGGCGCGCAATCTGGCGAAGCGTTTGGCCGAATTACTGCCCAAGGCAGCGCATTTGAACGTCATTCGCAGCTGGGCTGGCGTGATTGAGAATTCGCCCGATGGCCGTCCCATCATTGACCGCCTTACTAGCCCCGACAATGTCGTTGTCGCCTCCATGTCCAGCGTTGGCTTTGGCCTATCGCCCGCATCGGGTCACGCAATCCGCGATCTGGTAATCGATGGCGCATGCTCGTTCACCAATATCGACCTTCTCAAGCTGTCGCGTTTTGACGGGCTTGAAAAGGATTGGCGTGAAAAGCGTGGGTGGATGCCCATCGCATGAGCCGATATTCAGCCTTCAGCCTGCTGCGCGGCGCTCTTACGGGGCACCGCCACTGGCAGCCAGCATGGCGCGACCCAGAGCCCAAATCGCATTATGATATCATCATCATTGGCGGTGGCGGTCATGGGCTGGCAACGGCATATTATTTGGCCAAGGTGCATGGCCTGAAGAATATTGCCGTTCTGGAAAAAGGCTGGATTGGTGGCGGAAATACCGGCCGCAACACGACGATTGTGCGGTCCAATTACCGGCTAGAGCCTTTGCATAACCTCTTCGAATTTGGCCTGAAGCTCTGGCACGGCCTGAGCGATGAGTTGAATTATAATGTCATGTTCAGCCCGCGTGGCGCGATGTTCCTTGGTCATAGCGACGCCGATATGGTCAAGCTGGCCGAACGCGGTGATGCCATGCGCTGCGACGGGATTGATGCCGATTTAATGACCCGCGCCGAAGTCGCAAAGCTTGAACCTTTGCTCGATATGTCCCGCGATGCGCGCTTCCCTATTCAAGGTGGTCTGATCCAACGCCGGGGCGGGACCGCGCGGCATGATGCCGTCGCTTGGGGCTATGCACGCGGTGCGGATAGCCTGGGCGTCGATATCATTCAAGAATGCGAAGTCACCGGCTTTGTGCGCGATGGTGACGCCGTGGTCGGCGTGGAGACAACACGCGGACGCATTGGCGCAGGCCGCGTCGGCATTTGCGTTGCCGGCCATAGCGGCCATGTCGCGGGCTTGGCTGGCCTGAAATTGCCAGTTGAATCCCAAACCTTGCAAGCCATGGTGACCGAAGGCGTCAAGCCGATGATCAACAGCGTGATCATGTCGCAATCCTTGCATTGCTATATCAGCCAATCGGACAAGGGCGGCGTGGTCTTTGGCGGCGATCCGGATAATTGGCCCAGCTATGCCCAGCGTGGCCACCCCATGGTGATGGAAGGCGCTGTGGCGCAAGGTCTCGCGCTGGTCCCTGCTCTGTCGCGCCTGCGCATGGTCCGGACGTGGAGCGGTGTGACGGATATGAGCTTTGACGGCGCTCCCATCATTGGCGAAACGCCGGTTCGTAACCTCTTCCTCAACGGCGGCTGGTGCTATGGCGGCTTTAAGGCGACACCTGCATCAGGTTGGACCTATGCCCATACGCTTGCGACTGGAAAGCCGCATGCGCTGAATGCGCCTTTCTCGCTCGACCGCTTTGAACGCGGCGCAACTATTGATGAAACCGGGAGCGGCCCAATGCCGAATAGCCGCTAATGATGCTCATTCCCTGCCCCCATTGCGGCCCAAGGGCGCAATCCGAATTCATTTATGAGCGGACTGTCGATTCCGTTGTGCCATTGGATGCGCCATCACAAGAAGCGATGACCAAGCTCTTCACCCGCAATAATCCGCGCGGCGTCGATGATGAAATTTGGCGTCACACTTATGGCTGCCGGGCATGGATGATCCTGACCCGCCACCGCGTGACCAATGAGATTTCCGGGTGCCGCGCCATCGGGCCGGAGGCTTTATTATGATCAACTTCAGCTTTGATGGTAAAGCCTATACCGCGCAGGAAGGCGACACGCTGGCGGCGGCCTTGTTGCGCAATGGCATTGGCCTTGTGGGCCGCAGTTTCAAATATCACCGCCCGCGCGGCATCATGACCGCAGGCGTTGAGGAGCCGAACGCGCTCGTCACTGTCGGCGAAGGCGGCAGAGCCGAGCCCAATACCCGTGCGACCGATGTGTTCGTCTATGAAGGTTTGGTTGCCAAAAGCCAAAACCGTTGGCCTAATTTGTCGTTCGATGTTGGAGCGGTTCTGGGCCTCGCTGCACCTGCCTTGTCCGCCGGATTTTATTACAAAACCTTTTTCGGTTCGGCCAAAAAATGGATGTTCTACGAATATTTCATCCGCAAAGCAGCCGGCCTTGGCAATGCACCGACACAGGCGGATCCGGATCGGTTCAGCCATCGTGCCGCATTTTGTGATGTTCTGATTGTCGGCGCTGGCCCAGCAGGCTTGCAGGCGGCGCTCGACGCTGCCGAGGCCGGCAAGCGCGTTATCTTGGTCGAACAGGATAACATCCTTGGCGCCTCGCTCATCCGCGACCCGCAAGAACTGGACGCCGCATGGATTGAGGTGACAGCCGCACGCATTCGCGCCGCCGGTGGGCGTATCCTGCCCCGGACAACGGCATCAGGCTATTGGGAACATGACCTCGTCACCCTGACGCAGCGCCTATCGGAGCCTGGGCAAGTCCCTGCTAATAGCGTGGCGCAACGTCTATGGCATGTCCGCGCAGGCCAAGTCATTCTCGCCACCGGAAGCATTGAGCGGCCCATGGCCTTTGCTCATAATGACCGCCCCGGCGTCATGCTGTCGCAAGCCGTGCGCAGCTATGTCCAGCGTTTCGGCGTCGTTCCCGGCAAACGCGTCGTGATCGCCACCAACAATGACGATGCCTATAAAACCGCGCAGACGCTCAAAGACGCAGGCGCGCAAATTGTTGCGATCCTTGACGCACGGCCAGCCCCTGCGGGGGCAAACAGCGGTCATCGGGTCTATAATGATGCCGTTCCGCTTTTGACCAAAGGCGCGCGGCATTGCTTGAAAAGCGTCAGTGCGCTGGTCGATGGGAAGACGATGGAATGGGATGCCGATCTGCTGGCCGTTTCCGGTGGATTTACGCCCGTTGTGCACCTGCATATGCAAGCAGGCGGGACGCTCGATTGGAATGAAGATGCGCAAGCCTTCATCCCCGCCAGTTCGCGTCAAAATGTAACGACCATCGGCAGAGCCGCGGAGCCACAAGCGATATTCAAAATGGTGCCCGTTTCCAGCCCCAAGAAAAGCTTCATCGATTTCCAAAATGACGTGACGCTGGCGGATGTCGATCTGGCTTGGGCCGAAGGCTATCGTTCGGTGGAGCATCTCAAACGCTACACCACTTTGGGCATGGCCACCGATCAGGGCAAGCTCAGCAATATGGCCGCATTGGGTCGCTTGGCCGAAAAGCAGGGCGTCGCCATTCCAGAGGCTGGGCTGACCACATTCCGCCCGCCCTACACGCCCGTCACGATGGGCTTGATCGCGGGTGCGGGCGCAAAAGATGCAGGCGCGCATGTCCGTCGTCTTGCATTATATGATCTGCACGCGGCGAAGAACCCAATCTGGCAACCCTTGGGCTATTGGTTCCGCCCGCGCGCTTATCCCAATGGCGGCGAAAGCTTGGCGCAAGCTGCGATGCGTGAGGCAAAGGCGGTACGCAACAATGTCGGGATGACCGATGTGTCGACGCTCGCAAAATTTGAAGTGAGCGGCCCAGATGCGGCGGCCTTCCTTGAAATCATCTGTGCAACGACTGTCAGCAAACTCGCCGTTGGGCGTGGCCGCTACACCTTCATGTTGCGCGAAGACGGGTTCGTCTTTGACGATGGCACGGTCTGGCGATTGGACGAGAACCGTTATCTCCTCACCAGCTCCACCGGCGGCGCAGACCGCATGGCAACGCATATCTCCTATGTGCGGCAATATCTCTGCCCGCATTTGCGTGTCTCGGCTGTCAATGTGCAGGAACATCATGCCGGGTTGGCCATTGCCGGGCCAAAGGCCAAGGCTGTTGTCGATGCGCTGATCGGCACCCCTGCCCCGCGCCATATGTCCACCGAGCCTGCAACCATAGCGGGCACGCCGGTGCTGGTGCTCGCCGCCAGCTATAGCGGCGAGCGCGCCTTTGAAATCTATGTCGATGCCAACCAGGCGAAAGCCGTCTGGGCCGCCTGTGAGGCGCACGTTCAGGCAGAGGGCGGATGCCTGTACGGGCTGGAAGCCATGGAGTTTCTGCGCATTGAAAAGGGCCATTTGGTCGTTGGCGGCGAGGTTGATGGGCGGATGACGCCGCATGATCTGGCGCTCGACAAAATGCTCAACAAAGCGGGTGGCTATATTGGCGCATCGGGCCTTGTCCGCCCCGCTCTGTCCGAAGGCGGGCGGCGGCAGTTGGTTGGTCTTGAGGCCATTGAGGGCGACATTCCAGAAGGGTCCATGCTCATCCCCCGCGAAGGGGCTTCACCACAGGGCCATGTCAGTGCGGCGGCGTTCCGCATCATCGAGGGTGGGTCGGTTGCGCTGGGCCAATTGGTCGATGGGTTTAGCCGTCATGGCGAGATCCTCATCGCCTCCTCCCCCACACGCGGCCAAAAAGCGCGTGTGCGCGTTGTAGCCCCCCATTTTTATGATCCAGCAGGAGAGCGTTACCGTGACTGAAGTGACGATCACGACCCCGCCCGCCGCCCCGCTGCACGTCTTTGAGATTTGGGGCAATCCGGCCGCTGTCGCCAAGCGATTCAAAGCGGCGATGGGCTTTGCCCTGCCAGCGACCGGACAGTCGGGCGGAAGCGATGCGCTCCGCTTGATCCGCTTTGAACCCACCGTGTGGCTGGTCGAAGGCGATATCAGCGCTCTGGGTGATGTTCTGGCAGAGGATGGGGCGCTGACCGCCACAAGCGGCGGGATCGTCCGTATGCGCCTCTCAGGAGCCGGTTGGCGCACCCTCCTGATGGAAGGCGGTGTCTTCGACGCAGAAAGCCCGACTTTCGCCGCAGGATGCAGCGCAGCGACAATCATCGACCATGTCAATGTCCGCCTGCACGTCGTCAGCGACGATGCGTGCGACGCCTATGTGCCGTTGAGCTTTAGCGCCGGACTCCTCCATTTCTGGAAAGAGGCGGCGCTTAGCCTTTAGTCGACTTATTTCGCTTTTTGAGAGATAGTGGCGGGAAGATGCTGCAACGTCATGCCCCGGGCCCGGCGTTGCTGAAACCCTTTCCACAGGGTCACATCCGGCCCGCCGGGGCTATAGGCACCCCAGGACGTGCCAGCTGGTGCCTTCCATGTGCCGACATCCGACTCTTCGACCGGAACATCGAGATAGGCCTGTTTGTCGCGAGCGCCGCGCAGATGCACGTCAAGGAATGCGGTGATGAAGTGGAGGCTGATCGCGTTGATGCGGTCTTTGCGCCAAATCGGGTCTTCAAACCAATCAATATCCCACAGCGTCCGGCGCATGTCCGCAGGCGCGGGGTTGAGCCCAATGGCATGGCCCGCCTGTTTGAGGGTCAGCAAATATCGGTCGCTATTAACCGTCTGCGCAAAAAAGGATTTGGCGGCCTTTTCATATCCCACCGTCGGATCCTGATCGCCCGCAATCAAGAGAAGAGGTGCGGTAATTTCCGCCAGCCCCTGTTTCCCCCAGGCACTCGCATCACCGCCCCCTGCGGGCGCCAGCGCGACAATCGCCTTCACACCGGGCACTTTGGCGAGGGATGCATCAGCACCGCCCCGCGCAATCTTCTTCAGCCATCCATCGGCCACATAATTCATAAAGGGATAATTCGGGTCAAGGCTTGCGCCGCCCGCCGTCAGCACGCCATAGCCCCCTTGTGAATAGCCGATCAGCGCGACATTTTCTGGGTCTATCTGCGCGCCCAAGCTTGCCCGCAACTGTGCGGCCACAAAGCTAATATCGACGGGTCGGTTATAGCTGGGCGCCGCACTGACAATCGGTGCAGCCACATAACGATTTGGATCGACATGGTGGATGGCCGCCACCACATAGCCCTTTGACGCCAAATTCTCGGTCAACCAGGTCATCAGGCCCGGTTCATTGCCATAGCCGTGGGAGAAGATGACCAGCGGAAGCCCGCGCCCGACAGGCTTTGCATTGGCGATTGCCAAGCCCGGTTGGGCATAGGCCACCGGCGGCAAGGGTGGTTCCCCCCACAAAGCCCCGCGATAGGTCACGCCCTTCTGCCCTTTACGGACGTCTGCTGGATACCAGATATCCACCTGCAATGTCCGGTCGCGCAGGGCGACGGCACCCGTTTTGGGATCGGGATGTTCCAAATCCGGCTGGGCCTTATGGACAAAGGTCACAGACCGGAAACCGACACCGCTTGTCCCCATGGCCGCAAGCTCTGGCGCATCGACGCCGATATTGGACGGGATCTGCTGAACCGTCTCCGCCACTGCCGGAGATGCCAGCCCCAAGACCAGGCACAAAAGGATATTACGCTTCATCGCTGGTCACCGACGCATTTGGCCATCTCAACTGCTCCTCAATCCATGGATATTCTGGTGTCACGCTGGCAAACGTCTTTCCGCGCAAAACCCTCTGACAAACGGACGCTGTCAGCTTCGGGATGTCGCCCAATTCCCCCGCGCGCGCAACAACTTGCACCTGCCGTGCAAACCGCCCGCGTGTCATCGGTTCCGGCCGAAGATGGGGAAGCAATTCCGGAACAGCCGCAAGACACACCGGCGTGGTAATTGTCCAGCCAAGCCCGGCAGCCACTAACCCCAATTGTTGGTGGGACGATTCCACCTCAATCAGATGCGGCAGCCTCAACTTCATCCGCACAATCTGGCGTTCAATCTGCTGGCCCGTCCCCGTCAGGCGGGAAAAGCGGATAAACGGGAGCGCCGACTTTTCATCCGTGATGTCGATCGAGCCTTGGTAGCGCGCTGGAAAAACGAGAATGAAGCTCTCTTCAATAACAGGATGCAGCTCCAGCGCGCCACGATATTCCAGGTTGAAGCTCCCCGTCACCAACATATCAATATCACGGGCGAGAAACTCTGCCTGATGTTCCATGGAGATGCCGGAACGGATATTCCAACGAATGGCGCGGCCGCCAAGCTCATTCAAAATGGGCGTAGTCAGTTCATTGGCAAGGCTGAACGACATCGCAACCGTCAGGCTGGAAATCGGCAGATTTGCGCCCTCGCGCACCTCGTCATAGGTGGATCTGGCCTGTGCGATGAGGGATTGGCCACGGGCAAACAGCGCTTTGCCACTTGCGGTCAGGCCCATGGGCCGCATCGTTCGGTCAAACAGGGGCGCGCCTATACCCAATTCCAGCTTCGCAATTGTTTGCGACACGGCGGATTGCGTCACCTGCAAATGAGTCGCGCATTGCGACATGCCCCCCAGTTCGACAGTCATGACAAAGACTTCAAGGGCGTGAAGATCAAATTCCTGCGGAAGCTTCATCGATATGCGCCCTGTGCAATTCCGGAACGATACTATTAACGGTGCTAATAGTAGCGCAGAGCGGCGCGCACTCCCTATGCCTTTTCGTTATCCGCCCTTGCAAAATTAAGGGCGTTGCACGGATGCATCACTGGGCACCCCGCGCCCTGCCCCTGCTTGCCATTTATTCCCTCATTTAGGCGGGTGTGCGGCCTTCCAGTCCATCGCTGCACGCACCCGACGCTCGACCGACGGGTGGGAATAGAACAACGCCTCTGCCAATGGATTTGGCCGTGGGTCCCGATATTCGGCTGTTTTGACCAAGGCGCTCGCCAAAGCATCGGGCAGATTGACGGTGCGCAGAGAGTAGGCGTCCGCTGCACTTTCTGCCGTACGGGTCATCCCATTCATAATGGGAGAAGCGATCAACCCAAAAACAGACATGATAAAGATCAGAACCGGAAATCCGACAGGGTCTTCAAGCTTAGCCGTGCTCCCCAAAAGGCGCGCAAAGCGTCCAAATAAGCGGTCTGCGAGGAAGAAGAGGAGGATTGCGAGAACGGAGATCACCCCAACCGAGCGCCAGACATGACCGAGCACATAATGGCCAACCTCATGGCCTGTCACAGCCTTCACCTCCTCCAACGACGCCTTGCCAAGCGCAACGTCGGAAATCGCAATCCGCGCCGATCCAAATGCGCCAGACACATTGGCTGTGAAGTTATTCGATTGGCGCGACCCATCAAACACGAACAAGCGATCATGCGGAATTTTGGCCTCATCCGCCATTTTCAAGAGCGCCGCGCGCACTGGCCCTTCGGGAACCGGCTTATAGCTGTTGAACAAGGGCTCTATCAAAATGGGCGATAAGAGAAGCATCACCGCGACAGAGAGCGCGGCCAGCCCGCCCGACCATATCCACCAACGGCGTCCCGCCTTGCGGATAAGGGCATAGACCCCAAGGAAGAAGAGACCGCCGAGGAGCGTATTAATCCCAACTGCAATCGCGCCCTGCCCCAGAAAATCACTCAGCGGCTGGCTGGTCCGGCCATATTGGGTTTCCCGCCACCAATCGGTGTAAATCCCCCATGGCAATGTGATGAGGGAAGAGAGCAGAAGGAAAAAGGCACATATGGCCCAAGTCCGAAAGGCAAAGCCGCGATTGGCCATTTTTGCCGAGAGCTTTTCCAAAATGCCAAGGCGAATGATGACCCAGCTGGTCAAGCCCGTGACAACAAGACCCCATAGCAACAGCCAATGTCCGCCATTTGTGTAGGCCGCTGCCTTTTCCAAAGTCGCTGGGCCAAGACCGTTAACATAAGCCGCTGTCGCAGCGGCTGGATCAAACGTCATGCTCCACTCTCCCCACATCTGTATTATCAAGATAATACAGATCATCGGGCATGAGTCAAACCACTCAAAACGGTGTCAAACTCATCTCTTAATCTTTTGATTTTACGCTATTCTTGCACCCTGTCGACGTAACTCCTGCTGAACGGCCCCGACATCAACCTCGGCAAAATCCGCCCCTGATTTGACCGAAATGGCCGCCGCAGCACCCGCGCCCTGCCCTGCCACGGCGCAGCACATCATGTTGCGCACGGCCGCATGGCTGACCTTGTCACCGCCGATTGTGCGCCCGGTCACAATCAGGTTCTTAATCCCCTTGGGAAGCATGGATCGATAGGGGACATGAAAATAGCGGCCTGTCGTCGGAAGGATGAGATAGCCATAGCCATCGATAAATTCTGGGAAGATGCCGATGCTATCGTCAAAGCGAGCTTCGCCGCGCACATCCTCTCCTGTCAGATTATAGGCCGCCTCAATCTTGCGGGTGTCCCTGATGCCCAAGGTCATGCCGAAGTTGCGTAACTTTGCCGTCTCACAACCCGGCATGAAGGCCTGAAGCGCATTGACCGCATGCATGGCCTGTTTGCGTCCGGCCATCTCCCCATGGGTCAAGGAATCGGGATCGGTCCCATCCAGATAGAGATGCACCATGTTGAGATAGGTCAGGTCGCCCTGATCCGACACCGTGCCCCATGTGCCCGCAATCGTCGCCAGACTGTCGGGAATGAGGCCAGCCTCCAGCGCCTTCTTGAACGGCTTGCGCAGGAAAGGGGAAAACATGTCATCCTCTTTCCCATCGGTTGTGACTTCCCACTCTCCCCCAACGGCCCAATCACCATAGGTTTGGGGATCAGCTTTGACGGCGTCGATAAAGCGCGTCTTGTTTACCCCGCACATGGAAAACATGACGGAGACAGACATCATCTCATCCACCGGATGCTTATGCGTCGGCGCGCCGGACCGATGGGCAATATCGGCATCCCCTGTGGCATCAATCACCCTTTTGGCCAGGATCGCTTCACGCCCCGCCTTGCTCTCGACGATCACGCCCCGGATCGTATCGCCCTCCATAATCGGCGCGACGAAGAGGCGGTGCAGCATTGGGATAACGCCAGCCTCTTCCACCAACGTATCGGCAACGAACTTAAACCCTTCAGCGTCCAAACTGTGGCTGATCGATTGCGGTTCGGGCATGGCTGCGCCCATTTGCTTGGCGCGCTCTTCAAATTCGCGCCCAATGCCTTCGCTGTCGATGGTCTCTGGGTGGCGATACCAAGCAAAGCCTTCGACGCCGACCTGCGTGATGTTGCCGCCAAAACAGCCATAACGCTCCAGCAAAATGGTCTCCACCCCTGCCCTTGCCGACGCAAGCGCTGCCGCAAGCCCGCCGGGACCAGAGCCGACGACCAGAACATCGGTTTCCCGAATGACATCAATCTGACGGGCAGGTTCTGAAATGGTGCGGGTCATCTTTGGGTATCTTCCCAATTGGGGGCCACATAAAAGGGTGCATTGGACGGCGCGAGCATCGGCTTGCCCAAAATATGATCTGCGCCCTTTTCCCCAATCATGATGGTCGGGGCATTCAAATTACCCGTGGTGATGGAGGGCATGACAGAGCTGTCAACAATGCGCAGGCCCGTGACGCCGATGACGCGCAATTCCGGATCAACGACCGCCATCGGATCATCGGGGGATCCCATTTTGCAGGTGCAGGAGGGGTGCAGCGCGCTTTCCACCTTCTCAGCAATAAAGGCGTCAATGGCCTCATCGCTGGTGCAATCCTCCCCCGGTTGAATTTCGCGCCCGCGCCAGGGGGCAAAGGCCGGCTGCTGAAAAATCTCGCGCGTGAGGCGCACACAGGCCCGCATATCCACCCAATCCTCTGGGTGGCTCATATAGTTAAACTTGATCGCCGGGCTGTCATGCGGGTCGGCGCTGCGCAACGTGACGCTGCCCCGGCTTTTGGATCGCATTGGCCCGACATGGGCTTGAAACCCATGCTCAGTCGCCAGCGCGCTGCCATCATAGTTAATCGCCATGGGGAAGAAGTGATACTGAATATCGGGATAGGGAATTCCCGCCCGGCTGCGGATAAAGCCACAGCTTTCAAACTGGTTGCTGGCCCCAATCCCCCGGCGCAGGAAGAGCCACTGCGCCCCGATCATCGCCTTACCCAGCAAATTGGATTGGCCGAACAGCGTGACAGGCTTGGTGCAGGCCATTTGGAAGTAAAACTCCAGATGATCCTGCAAATTCGCGCCGACGCCGGGCCTGTCCGCGACAATGGCGATGCCATGCTCCTTCAGCTCCTGCGCCGGGCCAATGCCCGAGAGCTTGAGCAGCTGAACCGAGTTAATCGGGCCGCCGGACAGGATGACTTCCTTGGTTGCACGAACGCTATGGGGCTCCCCGCCCCGTTCATAGTCAATGCCGATGGCGCGTTTGCCCTCAAAGACGATGCGGGTCGCCAAGGCATGCTGAATCACCTGCAAATTGGGGCGTTTGCGCGCCGGATAGAGATAGGCTTTTGCCGCAGAACAGCGCGTACCGTTGCGCACCGTCATGTCCATCCGACCAAAGCCTTCCTGACGATAGCCATTATAATCTTCGGTCAGGCCATAGCCCGCCTGTTGCGCGGCATCGAGCCAAGCCTGATGCAGCGGATTGGCAAGCGGGCCATAGCAGGTCGACAGGGGCCCCTCCCCGCCGCGATAGCTATCTCCACCCTCTTCCCGGCCTTCGGCGCGTTTGAAATAGGGAAGCACATCGGCATAGCCCCAGCCCTTTGCCCCTTCCTCATCCTTCCACCGTTCAAAATCTTTGGCATTGCCCCGCACATAGACCAGACCATTGATGGACGAGGATCCGCCCAGCCCCTTGCCGCGTGGGCAATGCAGACGGCGGCCGCCCAAATGCGGCTCCGGCTCACTCTCATAGCCCCAATTCCACCGCTTGCTGTGCATTGGATAGGCAAGTGCCGCGGGCATTTGGATGAAAATGGACCGATCTGACCCGCCAAATTCCAGCAAGAGGACGCGGTTCTGCCCGTCCGCGCTCAGTCGATCCGCCAGAACGCAGCCCGCCGATCCTGCCCCGACAATGATGTAATCAAAGGTCTCAATAGGGTGCATCAATTGGCTCCATAGCGACATAAACGCTCTTCAACTGGGTATAATGCTCAATCGCCGCCCGCCCATTTTCGCGGCCAAGGCCCGATTGCTTATTGCCCCCAAAGGGCAATTCAATGGGCGTGATGTTATAGGTGTTGATCCAGCATGTTCCGGCATCGAGGGCCGCAATCACACGATGGGCACGGGTCAGGTCATTTGTGAAAATACCCGCTGCCAAACCAAATTCGGTTGCATTGGCGCGGGCCACGACCTCTGCCTCATCCTCAAAATCGAGCACTGCCATGACCGGCCCGAAAATCTCTTCCCGAACAATATCCATATCATCGGTGCAGTCGGTGAAGATGGTGGGCTGAACAAAAGCCCCATTCCCAAACCCGCCTGTCATCATGCGCTGCCCGCCTGTCAAAAGGCGCGCGCCCTGCCGTTCGCCAAGCGCAATATAGCCCAGCACCTTCTCCATATGGGCGGGAGAAATCAGCGCCCCCATTTGCGTTGCCGGATCAAGCGGGTCGCCAATCACCATGGCTTCGGTGCGTGCCTTGAGTTTTTTGAGGAACGCGTCCCGAACCTTGCGATGCACAAACACACGCGTGCCATTGGTGCAGACTTCCCCAGCCGAATAGAAATTGGCCAGCAGTGCGCCAGACACGGCCTCATCAAGATTGGCGTCTTCAAACACGATCAAGGCTGATTTTCCGCCCAGTTCCAGCGTGACATATTTCAGGGTTTCCGCCGCATCGACCATCACCTTGCGACCCGTGCCGACCTCCCCCGTCAGGGACATTTTGGCAATGCCCGGATGCCGGCTCAACAACCGCCCCGTGGCAGCGGCCCCTTGCACGACTTGAAACAATCCTTCGGGAAGCCCGGCCTCCAGATAGATTTTTTCCAGCTCAATCGCTGTCAAAGGCGTCAATTCCGCCGGCTTAAAGATCATCGCATTGCCGCAGGCCAAGGCGGGTGCTGACTTCCAACAGGCAATTTGGATGGGGTAGTTCCAGGCCCCAATACCGCCGACGACACCCAAGGGTTCGCGCCGTGTATAGCCAAAGGCGGCACTGCCCAGATCGACATGCTCCCCCGAGATCGTCCGGGCGAGACCCGCATAATATTCAATGCAATCGGCACCGGATAGAACATCGACGCTGATCGTTTCCTGAATGGGCTTGCCCGTATCAAGGCATTCCAGCCGCGCCAGATCGTCATTGCGTTCGACCAGCAACGCGGCGGCGCGATGCAAGATGCGCCCCCGCTCCACCCCCGGTGTTTTGGCCCAAAGCTTTTGCGCAGCAGCCGCGCGCGCAACGGCCTTGTCGACCTCGGCAGCCCCATCAATCTTGATGGTCGCCAAAACCTCGCCCGTTGCAGGATTGAGGGTCGTGAAACTCTCACCCTGCAACGGCGCGGCGGCGGGCCCGACGTTGCGGGCAACCAGATCAAAGATCAGGTCGCGCGCAAGGCCGCTTTGCAATGCGGCCCCCCCTGTCATTGCTGATCGCAGCCAGACGCCGTCGATCATAGCAGCAATTGTTTCCGCCAATCGGCTGACCTCGCTTGGTGCCACCAATTGGCGTAAATCATAGCGCAGGTTGGACAGCATCCGCCGCTGATGCGCCCTTTGGACGCGGGCCAGCCGAGGAACGTGCAGAGCCTGCCCCCAAAAAGAGAGCCAGACGCGCGCAACATCTTCAGCAAAGCCGTCTGCCCCCAAATGGGCATCGACCAACGCTTCAACCCGCGCGCGCGGCCCTTGGGCGAGCCGCAGCCGCGCGGCGGCATAATTGTTCAGCTTTTGCGCAACGGATCGGAAGGCTGCCTCAAGCAGCCCATCCTTATCGCCAAAATAATGCACGGCGAGGCCCGGCGAAATATCCGCGCGGGTCGCAACTGCGTTGAACGTAAAGTCAACAAGACCAATTTCTGCTAAAGTTTCGATAGCAGCATCAATGATCTGCTGGCGGCGGGTTTCGGGTTGGCTGCGCATGCCGCATGCTATGCGATATTGAACGGGCGTTCAATATCAAGAAACATTCACCCCGTCCGGTGCAAGACGAGCAAGGCTTTGAACGTGCCCCACATCATAGCCAGAACAACAGCCGCAAGCGGTAAACCCGCCGCAATCGCCCCTGCCTGCAAGGAGTTCAGCCCGCCGCTCAACAGCAGCACAATCCCAATCCCGCCGACGACCAGCATCCAAAGCACCTTCTGGCGCAACGGCGTGTCGGTGCGCCCGCCTGCCGTCATGGTGTCGATCACCAGCGTGCCTGAATCCCACCCCGTCACAAAAAAGATCATGATTCTTGGTTTGAACGTAATGACGCGTTTTTTATTTTCTATGCGGTGGTAAGTATTGGTTGTTTTCTACTTTGGCAAAAAGGGATTCTGGAACTTGGAATTTCAATTGGATTAGGAATTTTTGCTTATGGTTTATCTTATTTTTTGGTGCATGATATATTTATACATCAGCGTTTTAAATTGTTTAGAAATGCCGACAATGTTTATGCCAAAGGGGTTAGAAGAGCCCACAAAATGCACCATAAACATATTGGAAAAGGTGATGGAGAGTGTTTTGGAA
>RFSU01000130.1 GCA_009923795.1 Sphingomonadaceae bacterium | reverse complement strand
GCCATAGGGAACGGGCAGCCGATCAATAATGTCGACCCGCACATCATCGCCAAAGGCCTTTTGCGCGGCTTCTGCCGTATAATATCCAGCCGGGCCTGATCCGACCACCGCGATATGCAGCATGTGTCCCCCTTGGCCTCTATCCTGATCTGATCTGCTTTTACTCTGCGGCCATGGCCAATGGACTTGCCTGTGGTCCGCGCAGAACAATGCCGGGTGTCGGCCCCTGCATCACACCCTCACGGAATGTGATCTGGCCCGATTTGATCGTGGCTACATAACCATCCGCCTTTTGCAGAAGGCGCTTGCCATTGGCGGGCAGATCAAAGGCGAGCCAAGGCTTGCCCAGCTTCAGCCGATCCATATCGATCACATTGATATCCGCAAGCAGGCCGGGTTGGATCAGGCCGCGGTCATGCAGTCCATAAAGCACGGCCGTATCGCGGCATTGACGCTTAATGGCGTGTTCCAGCGCAATCCGCTTGCCCGCACGATCCCGCACCCAATGCTGCAGCATGAAAGTGGGGGACGCGGCATCGCAAATGGTGCCGCAATGCGCGCCGCCATCGGACAGGGAATTGACCGTGTCGTCGGCCAATTGCAGGTCTTCCAGAAAGTTTAGATTGCCATCGCGATAATTGAGCACGGGGAAGTAGATAAAGCCCTTGCCCTCATCCTTCATCAGCAAGTCATAGGCATATTCTTCGCCAGAAACACCTGCTGCGGCAGCGCGTGCCGCGATGCTTTCAGTCACCCCGGGCTCATAGTTAAAGTCCGGGTCCATTTGGAACTGCACGGGCCAGCCGCCGGCGATCACGCGCAACAGATCTGCAATGTCGCTTTCGGGGATTTGATTCGGCTCGCTAATCATGCGCTGACGGAACGCCGGATCCTTCAGATGCTTCAGCTTTTCGTCCCAGCTCAACGCGTCAATTTCTGCCCAAGCGGGCCGAAAGCGAAACGGATGAACCGTCCCCTGCCAGGCCATGATGATGCCATTGCCGCGCAGGGCAATTTGGGCGACGATGTTCGCGCCATTGTCATTCTGCGCGCGCATTTCGGAGATCTGCTCTTCCAGCGGCAATTCCTTGGCGATGCTTTGCAGCGCGGCAAAGGTGACGGGCAGGCCCGTCTCGCGCGACAATTGCCCCATCCACTCAAATTCATTCCAGTCCCGCCGCAGGTCGCTGGCCATTTCAAACACGCCATGGCCAACCCGGCCCATGGCGCGGCCAATGGCAATCAGCTCTTCGGCGGTTGCCGTTGTGCCGGGGACAAGTTCCCCGTCCACTGATTTGTGGAGCACCGTGCGCGACGTTGAAAAGCCGAGCGCGCCGGCCCGGACACCTTCTTCAACAATGCGCGACATTTCCGCAATGTCGGCCTCTGTCGGGATAGCGCCCGGCTGCTCCCGATCGCCCAGCACATAAGCGCGTACAGCGCCATGCGGCACATGCGTGCCGACATCGACGGTGCGGGGCAGTTTTTCGAGCGCATCCAGATATTGGGGGAAGGTTTCCCAATCCCATGTCATGCCTTCGGCAAGGGCGGTTCCGGGAATATCCTCCACACCTTCCATCAGGCTGATCAGCCATTCATGCCGATCCGGCTTGGCGGGCGCAAAGCCGACGCCGCAATTGCCCATGACAACCGTCGTGACGCCATGCCAGCTCGAGGGGGCCATTTCGGCATCCCAAGTCGCTTGCCCATCATAATGGGTGTGCACATCGACAAAGCCCGGCGTCACAATCTTGCCCGTCGCATCAATTTCTTCACGACCCGCCGCGTCAATCTTCCCGACGGCGGTGATCAGCCCACCATCAATCGCGACATCCGCCTGAAAGGGTTTGCTGCCCGTTCCATCGACCAGTGTTCCGCCGCGTATGACCAAATCATGCATCGCTCGACTCTCCTATGACTCATCTTCTTTGGGCGCAGCGTAACAGGAAAGAAGCGGATGAAAAGCCGGGACATGCGCCTGCGCAGAAATGTCATCCTGTGGATAACTATTGACTCATTCTGCCCTAAGTTTCAGCTTTAGCTCGATTTTTCCGAGTCGCGCGCGCGAGCTCGGGGTCGCTGGGCCGGGTTGACCGGGGCTTTGGGGGAAGGCTGCTATGTATATCGCAGGCAGATTGGCGTTACAGTCGCCATCCGGTGCTATGCTGCCCCAGTCGGCGGGCCGTATCGCGCCGCATCCTGATATTCTGAGCTTTCACGGCTGCGACGTGGTCGTGCGGACGATCAACCAAGATGGCTTTGAAGCCGACCTGTCGACTCCGTTGATGACGGGCGCGCTGGTGCGCCTGCGTCTGCCGGGTGCGGGCGCAATGCTGGCCCGGATCACCCGGTCAGATAGCGGCCGGATTGCCGCAGATTTTGTGAACCCCGTCCCCGCTGGGCGGTTGGACAAGACGATTGGTATGGCGACCCGCGTTCAGCGCGTTGCCTAATCGGGCGGCCTAGCGCGGCCGATCCCCCACGCGCTGCGCGGTTGCAGCCCCTGCCAGCGCAAAACCAGCCCCCAATAAAATGCCGCCCAAAACATCGCTGGGCCAATGCACGCCCAGCAGCACACGCGATGCGGCGATCAGCAGGGCCGTCGACAGACCCAAGCCAATCCATAAGGGTCGATTTTGCTTCGGCAGCAAAAGTGCCGCCAGCAGCAAGATCGCAACGGCGCTGGTTGCATGACCGCTGGGGAAGGACAGATTCCCAAAGCTATCGAGGTGCGGGACAATATCGGGCCGGGCCCGCGCGAATATTTGTTTCAGAAGGCTGGATGTCGCCCCGGCAAGCGACGGAAAGATCAGCATGATCAGCCCGGCCTTTGGGCGTTTCTTCCAGAAGAGCCAAGCGGCACAGGCGATCATCACGATGGAGCGTTGGGCCGCATCCCCCGCCCATGTGATCCAGCGCATGGCCTCAATCATTTGGTCAGCGGAGCTCCCCTGCCGCAGGGCCACGGCCCTTAAGGCCGCCGCATCCTGCGCCGTGCCGAGATGTAGCCAGGTAACCGCAATGCCCAGCAAAACCGCCGCCAGCCCAAGCAACAGGGCCGGGGTGAAATTCGGGGCGGAGTTAGGATGCTTTCTGCGCATCAATTGCCCTTGATCAGTTCGCCGCCCTTAATGACGACATCGACGCTTTCCAGCTCGCGAACATTGGTCAGGGGGTTTCCATCGACGGCAATGAAATCTGCATAACGCCCAACGGCAATCGCGCCGACATCCTTGTCCCGGCCCAGCGCTTGCGCGGCGTTGCGGGTGGCGGCTTGGATCGCTTCAATGGGGGTCATGCCATAGTCGACCATGACCTTAAATTGACCGCCGACCTGCCCGTGCGGCATGACGCCTGCGTCTGATGCAAAGACCATCCGCACGCCGGCCTTATGCGCCCTGCGGAAATTATCCCGCTGAATCTGCGCGACCTCCCGATCCTTGCGCAGATTATCCTCCAACACGCCGTTCTTCGCGCCTTCGGCCTGCGTATAATCGGTATTGTAGATATCCATGGAGAACCAGACCGGCTGTTTGCGCGCGGCGGCCAGCTTTATGCCTTCTTCATCGACAAGGCTTGCATGTTCAATCGTATCAATCCCGGCGCGGATCGCGGCTTGAATGCCCGTCGCGCCATGGGCGTGGGCGGCGACCCGCAGGCCCCATTGATGCGCCTCATCGGCAATGGCGCGCAGCTCATTTTCCGAAAGCTGCTGCTGGCCGGGTTCGGTATTGCGGGAAAAGACACCGCCTGTTGCACACACCTTAATCACTTCCGCGCCATATTTGCGCTGGCGGCGGACTTCGTGGCGCAGGCCTTGCTCGCCATCGGCCACGCCTTCTTGCGGCGTTTCAAGGCTGGGCGGCAGAAAGGTGGAATCGCAATGGCCGCCCGTCGCACCCAGTGCATATCCCGCGGGCACGATACGCGGGCCGCTGGCATAGCCGGCCTCAATCGCCTGCTTCAGGCCAATGTCATTGCGTTCATCCGACCCGACATTGCGCACGGTGGTGAAGCCAGCATTGAGCATATCCCGCGCATTTTTAACGGCGACCATCGACCAGAAGCTGTCAGTATATTGCAGGCTATTGTAGCCGCCGACTTCCGCCAGACTGTCGAGATGGACGTGCATATCGATGAGGCCGGGCAGGAGCGTGCGATTGCCCAGATCCACCAGCTTGGCATCGGCAGGAAGCTGGCCTGTTCGCCGATCCGCAAGGGAGATAACGCGGCCATCGCGCACGCCGATCAAAGGCTGATCGATGAGCTTGCCGGTCTCCACATCCACCATATGGGCCGCGGTGAAATAGGTGATGGGGGTCTCAGCCTCCTCTGCCAGCACGGGGGCGGAGAGGATGAGGGCGGACGTTGCGGTGAGCGCAGAGAGAATTTGTTTCATGGGGACATTTGCTGACAGGACAAAGCCCGCTTGGCAAGGGGGCGGGCGTTTGAATTCACGCCCGCCATTCAAAGTCAGAAATGCAGCGCCCGTCCATAAGCGGAAAGGACGCTTTCGTGCATCATCTCAGACAGCGTCGGGTGTGCAAAGACGGTGTTCATAAAGTCTGCCTCAACCAGTTCGGCAGTTTTGCCGATGGTATAGCCCTGAATAAGCTCGGTGACTTCCGCCCCCACCATATGCGCGCCGAGAAGCTCGCCGGTTTTTGCATCAAACACCGTCTTCACAAAGCCTTCGGCTTCGCCCAGCGCAATGGCCTTGCCATTGCCCATGAAGGGGAAGCGCCCGACCTTAATCTCATAGCCCGCATCCTTGGCCTTGGCTTCGGTCAGGCCGACAGAGGCGACCTGCGGGTGGCAATAGGTGCAGCCGGGAATATTCTTTGCATCCATCGCATGCGGGTGCACATCCTTATTGCCCAGCGCCTTTGCAATGGCTTCGGCCGCAATCACGCCCTCATGGCTCGCCTTATGCGCCAGCCAAGGGGGGGCGGTAATGTCGCCAATCGCCCATAGCCCCGCCACATTGGTGCGGCAGTGGCCATCGGTCTTCACATGGCCCCGCTCGGTGGCGACGCCCAGCGCCTCTAGACCGATCGTCTCGGTATTGGGGGCGATGCCAATGGCGACAATCGCATGGCTGAATTGGGCTTGTTCAACCTTGCCGTCCTTGCCCTTGATTTCGGCGGTCACGCCCTTGGAGTCGGCCTTCAGGCTGTTGACGCTCGCGCTGGTCAGGATCTTCATGCCTTGCTTGACGAGCGCCTTTTCAAGGAAGTCCGACACTTCGGCATCTTCGACGGGCACGATGCGGTCCATCATTTCGACGACCGTCACGTCTGCGCCCATATCCCTGTAGAAGCTGGCAAATTCGATGCCGATTGCGCCAGAGCCGATGACGAGCAGCTTGGTCGGCATTTCGGCGGGCACCATCGCATGGCGATAGGTCCAGATGCGTTTGCCATCGGCGGGCGCAAAGGGCAGGTCACGGGCGCGGGCGCCCGTTGCCAAGATGATGTGCTTGGCCGTTAGCTCTTCGGTTTTGCCATCCTTGGTGATGGACAATTTGTTGGCGGAGATCAGCTTGCCGTCGCCCATATGGACGGTGATTTTGTTCTTCTTCATCAGGTGCGTGACGCCCTGATTCAACTGCTTGGCAACGCCGCGCGACCGCTGCACTACGGCGTTCAAATCTGCACTGATCTTTTCCGCCACAAGGCCATAGGCGCTGGCATGCTGCATATAATGATAAACTTCGGCCGAGCGGAGCAACGCCTTGGTCGGGATGCAGCCCCAGTTGAGGCAAATGCCGCCCAAGGATTCCCGCTCAACGATTGCTGTCTTGAGGCCAAGCTGTGCCGCGCGAATGGCAGCGACATAGCCACCGGGCCCGGAGCCGAGGATGATCAGATCATAGCTGGTGTCAGCCATGTTACGCGACCAGGCCCAACGGCTTTTCGCACAAGTCGCGGAAGGCCTGCATCAGTTGCGCAGCGTCTGCGCCGTCGATGGCGCGGTGGTCGAATGACCCCGTTGCCGACATGATGGTTGCGATCTGCAGGCTGTCATTCACGACAAAGGGCCGCTTCTCACCCGCGCCAATGGCCATGATCATGGACTGGGGCGGGTTGATGACGGCATCAAATTGCTTGATGCCATACATGCCCATGTTGGAGAGGCTGGCCGTGCCGCCCTGATATTCATGCGGCTGCAGCTTGCCATCCTTAGCGCGCGCCGCGAGTGCGCCCATTTCGGTTGAAATCGAGCTGATCGCCTTGCCGTCCGCGCCTGTGATGATCGGGGTGATCAGGCCATTGGGGATAGACACGGCAACGCTAATGTCGGCGCGCTGATACATGATCAGCTGGTCACCTGCGAAGCTGACATTGCACTTAGGCACCTGCACCAGCGCAAGGCCCAATGCCTTGATCAGCATGTCGTTGACCGACAGCTTAATGCCTCGGCTAGCAAGACTGGAGTTGAGCTCTGTGCGCAGCTTCAACAGCGCATCCAACTGCACATCGACGGTCAGGTAAATATGCGGGATCGTCTGCTTCGCTTCGCTCAAGCGGCGGGCGATGATCTTGCGCATATTGGACAGTTTGACCACCTCATGCGGGGCCTGAATATCGCCCAGCTGGA
>RFSU01000129.1 GCA_009923795.1 Sphingomonadaceae bacterium | reverse complement strand
CAGTTCTTGCCCCTTGCCTCTAAAGTTCCGCTGGCGAATAGAGAAGTTGATGATGAACCGCTCCAGCGAGGAGAAACCAGCCGATAGCTGCAGTTCGCCGGTCGCCTTTTCTTCAACATTGGCTTCGAGAACGATGCGGTCTGGTGCCGAACCGGGCTTCTGCTCAATCTCAAGCTTTTCCTGAAAATAGCCAAGGCTTTGAATACGATCTGACGACCGCTTGACCTGAAAGCTGTTAAACGGATCGCCTTCTGCCGAGCGGAATTCGCGCCGAACAACCTTATCTTGGGTAGTCGTGTTGCCGTTAATGTCGATGCGCTCAACATAAACGCGGGGCACATCGCTGATCCTATACGCGATCCCCATAGACAGGGTGTCTTTGTCGCGAATGAAATCAGGATTTACTTCGACAAAGGCATAGCCGAACAGGCCTGCGCCCTCGGTCAGGCTTTCGACGGTGTCTTCAACCATCTTTGCATTATACCAATTGCCCTTTTTCGTCGCGAGCATATCGGCCTTGGGCTTATAATCCCGCAATTCGCTATCGATGGTGACATCGCCAAATTTATAGCGATCCCCCTCTTCCACCACATAGGTGACGATAAAGTCACGCTTATCAGGCGTCAGTTCTGCCGTTGCAGAAACAACACGGAAATCAGCATAACCTTGCGTCAGGTAAAACTGCCGCATTTTCGACTGGTCATAAGCCAGCTTATCCGGATCATAGCTGTCCTTTGAGGACAATATGCCCAACAAGCTGCTTGGCCGCGTGGCCATTTCCCCAATAATCTTCTTGTCGGAAAATTTCGCATTGCCGAGGATATTGATCTGGCGGACCTTCGATTTGGGGCCTTCGCTAATCTCAAAAACAATGTCGACCCGGTTCTGGTCAAGCTTGACCATTTTGGGTTCTACCGTGGCGGCATAGCGGCCTTGACGCTGATAAAGCTCAATGATCCGCGCCACATCTGCACGAACTTTTGATCGCGTAAAAATTTGTCGCGGGGCGACCTTAATTTCTGGACGAATTTTATCTTCTTTTAGGCGCTTATTGCCCTCTAGAACGATACGATTAACAACCGGATTTTCCTGCACTTCGATAATCAGATCGCCATCATTGTCACGGATCTGAACATCGGCAAATAATTCCGTGTCGATCAATTCACGCAGCGTATCATCCAACGTTTCAATTGTATAAGTCTGGCCAGGGCGCAGTTTAATGTAAGACCGCACAGTATCCGGCTCAATCCGCTGAGAGCCAGACACGTTGATCGACTTCACCGCTTTCTGAACTAGCGCGTCCACCGTCGGGGCAGATACGGGCGCAGGTGTCGCCGCGCTGACAGCCGCGGGCACTGGCCGACGCACCCTTTGCTGGGCTTGAGCAGGCGCAATCAGCGCAGGAAGCGCCGTGCCCAGCAGCAGCGCTGCGATGCAACGGTTCCGTAAACGGAGATCTTCAAGTCTTCCCACGCGTTCTCTCATCCAACTCATCTGGGCAGCTTATCCTGCCCTGTCCCCTTATCCGTCCAAACCTGCCAACCGCCAAAGGCCAAGCGAAGCAAGATCGTTCAACGTCACGAATGCCATCAACGCCAACAGGGCATACATACCAGACCTGAAGGCAATCTCCATCGTCCTTGGGCTGACTGGCCGTCGCTGAATAGCCTCAATCGCATAGAAGGTGAGATGACCTCCATCAAGCATAGGCACTGGCAACAGGTTAATGAACCCGAGGTTAATTGATATGAGCGCAGCCAGATAGATAAACTGCGGCACGCCTAAAACAGCGGCTTCACCAGAAATCTGGGCAATTTTTATGGGACCGCCCAATTCCTGAACAGAACGCCGCCCACTGATCAACTGCCACAGGCCGGTCACCATGCGATCTAGAATCGACACCGTCCGCTCAAGACCAACCACAGGCGCCTCAAGCAGCGACACAGGACGAATGGATCGGTCCGCAGCAGCGCCAATGCCGATTCGTCCGATACGATACTCATTGCCAAACCGATCTGTTTGACGAACGCTGGCCGGCACAAGCGCAAACTGCTTTTTAGCGCCATCACGCTCTATCTGGACATTAAGGCGCTCACCGGGGCGATCCTGCACCATCGGATAAATCTGATCAAAACTTTCAATGGAGCGCCCATTGACGTCCAAAATGCGATCACCCGGTTGAAGCCCGGCTGTCGCAGCGGGGGACCCCTTTTGAACGGTCGCAATCACCGGCGGCGTTTGAGCTTCGCCATAAAAAAGGGCAAAGCCTGCTAAGATAACTACGGCCGCAAACAAATTTGTAAAAGGCCCAGCGAGCACGATGAGGGCCCGTTGCCAGACAGGTTTTGCATGAAAGACCTGCGCGCGATCCTCTGCAGGAAGATCGCGCCAGCGCGCATCCTCAACACTCGCGCCGTTCATATCCCCGGCAAAGCGCACATATCCGCCCAAGGGCAGCCACCCAAATTTCCACCGCGTGCCGAGCCGATCTGTCCACCCCAATATCTCACGCCCAAA
Organism: Sphingomonadaceae bacterium; assembly: GCA_009923795.1. Taxonomy (GTDB): domain Bacteria; phylum Pseudomonadota; class Alphaproteobacteria; order Sphingomonadales; family Sphingomonadaceae; genus Aquisediminimonas. Next base: position 4,113 of record RFSU01000129.1, on the reverse strand, counting down.
ACCAATGGAAAAGGCTTCAACCTTAACCCCAAAAAACCGGGCGACGAGAAAATGGCCCAACTCATGAACAAAAACGAGCGGACCGATCAGCAGGATGAAACAGGCAATTGTCCAGAGAAAGCCGGGCGAGTCGATCATGCAGCTACGGCCTCCATCTTCAGCCCGGCAAGGCGGCGCGCCTCCTCATCAATGTCCAGAACATCCCGGATGGTCGAAGGCGCTGGCGCGTCATACTGTTCCAAAACCGATTCCACAACGGCGGGGATGGACATGAAGCCAATCTGCCCCCCAAGAAAACCTGCAACGGCTATCTCATTGGCCGCGTTTAATATTGCAGGACGCGCGCCGCCAGCTGCCAAGGCATTCTTGGCCAGCCGCAAGCAGGGGAAACGATCCATATCAGGGTCCTCAAACCCCAGCTGACCGATTTGCGCAAAGTTGAGCCGAGCGACGGGCGCGTGCATGCGATCTGGAAAGGCAAGGCAATGGGCAATGGGCGTGCGCATATCAGGCGACCCTAATTGCGCGAGCACCGATCCATCCTGATATTCGACCATCGAATGGATAACCGATTGAGGATGAACGATCACATCCAGTTGATCGGCGTTTACGGGAAACAGATGATAGGCTTCAATCAACTCCAAGCCTTTGTTCATTAACGTCGCTGAATCGACAGAAATTTTGGCCCCCATGGACCAATTTGGATGACGCACGGCTTGTGCCGGCGTCACATTCACGAGGTCCGTCGCCGCCATTGTCCGGAATGGTCCGCCACTTGCCGTCAAGATAACACGCCGAACATAGGCCGCGTTTCGATCTTCAAAGCATTGAAAAATCGCATTGTGCTCAGAATCCACCGGAAGTAGGGCCGTACCCTTTTCCGCCACGGCCAACATGAGTACATCGCCCGCCGAAACCAGCGCCTCCTTATTGGCCAACGCGACTGTGCCGCCTTGCTCAATCGCCGCCATGACGGGCTCAAGCCCCGCACAGCCCACTATCGCCGCCATCGTCCAATCGGCACCAGACGCTGCCGCGGCGATCAACGCATCTCGCCCGGCAGCAACACCAATGCATGTGCCGGACAATGCGTCTTTCAATTCTGCATAAAGCCTTTCGTCACCGATAACGGCTTGTTGCGCCCCAACGGCGATTGCAGCTGCGGCAAGCTCAGCAACATTGGATTGAGCCGTCAAAGCCTCAACTTTAAAGGCGTCAGGCTGACGCTGAACCAAATCCAGCGTGGATTTTCCGATTGAGCCTGTTGCCCCAAGAATGCTGACGCTTTTCATGGGCATCCCTTAAAGACCGAGCCACACAAGAAGGGCCGCAACTGGAAGCGATGGCACCACACCATCAAGCCGATCCAACACGCCGCCATGTCCGGGAATGAGTGTGCCGCTATCCTTGACGCCTGCCCGGCGCTTCATCCAGCTTTCAAAGAAATCGCCAATCTGGGCAAGGACGGCAAGCAAGGGGCTGATCAGGGCCAATTGAAAGGGCAAACCCCAATAGGTTGTGAGCGCCCAACCCAAAAACAATGCTCCAAGCATCCCGCCAAATAGGCCAGACCATGTTTTATTGGGGCTTATACTCGGCGCAACCCTTGGTCCACCAAAGGTACGCCCTGCAAAGAAAGCGCCAATATCAGTCGCCCAAACAAGCGAAAGGCCCCAAAAGGCAAGCAGCAGGCCATTATCTTGCGCGCGCAACCACAATAGCGCCAAAATGGGCAAGGCGATGTAGATGGCGCCACTTGCAAGCCAGAGATTGCGTGTCTTGATCAGAAGGAAGAGAGTAACCCCTGCAAAGGCCAATGCGGACACCAAACCCGGCCCAGCAGCCAATGGGGAGAGAAGTGCAAGCGGAATACATAGAGCATATTGCGCGCTGCGCCGCTGATCCGCTTGCCCAGTCAAGCCAACCCATTCTTGCATCATCACAAGGCCGACAATTGTTGCCAAGACCCACAACGCATGACCGCCCAGCCAGAGTTCTAGCCCCGCAACCACAATAAGAATTACGCCCGCTACAATGCGCTGAACCAGTTCAGGTGTCACAGACCACCAAAGCGCCTTTCACGCGCGGCATAATCTTCAAGGGCTGCTGCAAGCTCTGCCTTGCCAAAATCCGGCCAAAGCGTGTCAACGAACATCAATTCCGCATAAGCGGCCTGCCACATCAGAAAATTGGAAAGCCGCTGCTCGCCCGATGTGCGAATAAGGAGGTCTGGCGGTGGAAGGCCCGCCGTATCGAGGGCGCTTTCCATCATCTGCTCATCAATATCAGAGCTTTCGATAACCCCGTCTCGAACCTGCTCCGCCAAACGACGTGCCGCGCGAACAATTTCAGCCTGAGAGCCATAGTTGAGTGCGATGACGAGCGTTGTTTTGTTGTTGGGCGCAGTTCGGCTGACCGCCTGGTCGATCAAATCGACCAGATCTGGCTGCAACGCGTTATACTCACCAATGATACGCAGGCGGACACCATTTGCCGCTAATTCATCCAAATCACTGACAATGAAATGGCGAAGCAACCCCATAAGGTCACTGACTTCATCGGCAGGCCTGCGCCAATTTTCGGTCGAGAAAGCATAAAGTGTCAGCACTTCAACGCCCAAATCACCCGCTGCGCGGACGACTGTCTTGGCCGCCTCTATCCCTTTGCGATGCCCGGCGATGCGCGGCAGCAGCCGACGTTTGGCCCAGCGACCATTGCCGTCCATGATGATCGCGACAGATTTTACCCCCCTGCCCTGACGCGGCCGCTGGGGCCGGCGCGGCACTCACTTGCCGAGGATTTCCTTTTCCTTAGCGGCCAGGGCAGTATCAATATCAGCAATCAGGCCGTCGGTTAGCTTCTGGACTTCTGTTTCCAAACGCTTGCGATCATCCTCGCTAATTTCTTTTTTCTTCTCATCGGCCTTCAGATCGTCATTGCCGTCACGGCGAACATTGCGAACCGCAATTTTGGCTTTTTCCGCATATTGATGCGCCAGTTTGACGAGTTCCTTGCGGCGTTCTTCCGTCATGTCGGGAATGGGCAAGCGAATATTCTGGCCATCCACAATCGGGTTGATGCCAAGACCAGCCGAACGGATGGCCTTTTCAACCGGCGTCATATTGGACTTGTCCCACACCTGCACCGAAAGCAGGCGCGGTTCGGGCGCTGAGGCCGTCGCCACCTGATTAAGGGGCATCATTGCGCCATAGACTTCCACCTGAATGGGATCGAGCAAAGAGGTGTTGGCACGGCCCGTGCGCAGGCCGCTCAGATCGCTTTTAAGCGAGTCCAAAGCGCCATGCATGCGGCATAATCCTGCTCCTTTAAGCGTTGTTTGAAACGATCGTTGCTGTGCCCTCACCCGCCAGCACACGGGCCAAATTGCCCTCTTGGCGGATGGAGAACACAACGATCGGGATGTCATTGTCTCGGCACAGCGCAACGGCGCTTGCATCCATGACTTTCAGATTGTCAGACAAAACTGTGTCAAAGCCGACGCGGTCATAGCGTTTGGCCGTTGGCACAATTTTCGGGTCGGCATCATAGACGCCATCGACGCTCGTTCCCTTGAACAAGGCATCGCACTTCATTTCGGCCGCACGCAAAGCGGCCCCAGAATCTGTCGTGAAATAAGGGCTGCCGACGCCGGCTGCGAAAATCACCACACGACCTTTTTGGATATGGCGTTCGGCGCGTCGCCGGATCACGGGTTCGCAGACTTGATCCATCTGAATTGCGGATTGAACGCGGGTATCAACACCCAGTTGTTCCAGCGCATTTTGCATAGCGAGCGCATTCATGACGGTTGCCAACATGCCCATATAATCGGCCTGTGCGCGGTCCATACCCTTGGCGGCCCCAGCCATGCCCCGGAAGATATTCCCACCACCGATGACAAGGCACAGCTCAAAGCCCGCGTCTTTGGCGGCTTTGACCTCCATCGCCATACGGGCGACCGTTTCTGGATGAATGCCAAATGGCTGATCGCCCATCAGCACTTCGCCAGATAGCTTCAGAAGGATACGTTTGAAGCCGGGGCGGGACATGGTTTGGGCGTCTCTCTAAATAAGCCAAGCAATAAAGGCGTGGCGCACACACTAGCCAGCGTGT
>RFSU01000128.1 GCA_009923795.1 Sphingomonadaceae bacterium | reverse complement strand
AACAGGCCGTCACGCTCTGGCTTAAACGTGCGGTAGTTGATCGTTTCCGGCTTCTTAATTTCGCCGAAAGACCAAGAGCGGATACGCTCAGGCGACGCGATCCCAATCTGGATCTGGTCAAAAGTATCAGGCTTGGTCATCGGGTTGGCAAAGGCCATCAAGTCGTTCATTTTTCGCTCCATTTCCCTTCCCCTTTTTGGGGAAGAGGAGAGATAGAATTAGGTCAATCTCGCAACGGGATCCGGCCCGTCACCGGCCCCTCCCCGCTGAGGGAGGGGCTGATCGGTTATTCGGCTGCGATAGCAAGCCCGTCGCTATCATCCTCATCGCCAAGGCTGGTCAGTTCGACATTCAAGCCGAGTGAGCGCATTTCCTTAACAAGGACGTTGAAGCTTTCGGGGATGCCCGCCTCAAAGGTATCGTCACCCTTGACGATCGCCTCATAGACCTTGGTGCGGCCGACAACATCGTCAGACTTCACCGTGAGCATTTCCTGCAAGGTATAGGCAGCGCCATAGGCTTGCAGCGCCCAGACTTCCATTTCCCCAAAGCGCTGACCACCGAACTGGGCCTTACCGCCCAGCGGCTGCTGGGTCACAAGGCTGTACGGCCCGATCGAACGGGCGTGGATCTTATCGTCCACCAAGTGGTGCAGCTTCAGCATATAGATGTAACCCACGGTCACCTTGCGATCGAAGGCTTCCCCGGTTCGACCGTCATAGACAGTCACCTGACCCGACCCGTCGAGACCCGCGAGTTCCAGCATGCGTGTCACATCGGCCTCACGCGCACCGTCGAACACCGGAGTCGCCATTGGCACACCGTTGCGGAGCAGTTCGGCCATTTCGACAATGTCCGTATCGCTGCGCTGATCAATCTCGGCGTGGTAATTCTCACCATAGATTGTTTTCAAACGCTCGCGAACCGCAACAGGGGCAGACCCTGCCGCCGTGCCGCCGGTTGCCCGCCACTCTTCAAGCGCCGCCTGGATTTGCTTGCCAAGGCCGCGTGCGGCCCAGCCCAGATGGGTTTCGAAAATCTGACCGACGTTCATGCGCGATGGCACGCCCAGCGGGTTCAGAACGATATCAACAGGCGTTCCGTCTTCGAGGAAGGGCATGTCTTCAGCCGGCACGATGCGGCTGATGACGCCCTTATTGCCGTGACGGCCAGCCATTTTGTCGCCCGATTGAAGCTTACGCTTCACGGCGACAAAGACCTTGACCATCTTGAGCACGCCAGGTGCCAGATCGTCGCCACGCTCGACCTTTTCAACGCGGTCTTCAAACTTGGCGTTGATGCGCTTTACGGCGTCATCATACTGGATCTTCACAGCTTCAAGATCAGCCTGAAGGCGATCATCCTGAACAGCGATTTTCCACCATTCATGCGTTTCGACTTCGGCAAGGCTTGCCTCGTCAATCTCAGCACCCTTCTTCAGGCCCTTTGGTGCGGCTGTGGCAACCTGACCAATCAGCATTTCCTTCAGGCGCGAATAAGTGGCGCGGTTCAAAATCGTGCGTTCATCATCACGATCCTTGGCCAGACGCTCCTTTTCTTCGGTCTGAATGGCCCGCGTACGGTCATCAATGTCGATGCCATGACGGTTGAACACACGGACTTCAACGACCGTGCCTGCAACGCCCGGGGGCAGACGCAGCGAGGTATCGCGCACGTCCGATGCCTTTTCACCAAAGATGGCGCGCAGCAGCTTTTCTTCCGGCGTCATTGGCGATTCACCCTTGGGCGTGATCTTACCAACCAGAATATCGCCCGGCTCCACTTCAGCACCGATATAAACAATCCCGGCTTCGTCGAGGCTGCGAAGGGCTTCCTCGCCGACATTCGGGATGTCGCGCGTGATGTCTTCCGGCCCAAGCTTGGTATCGCGGGCCATGACTTCAAATTCCTCAATATGGATTGAGGTGAAGACGTCATCCTTCACGATGCGTTCGCTGATCAGGATGGAATCTTCATAATTATAGCCATTCCACGGCATGAACGCGACGAGCGAGTTCCGGCCGAGTGCCAATTCACCCAGTTCGGTCGATGGGCCGTCGGCGATGATATCGCCTGTCGACACAACGTCACCCACCTTCACCAGCGGACGCTGGTTGATGCAGGTGTTCTGGTTTGACCGCTGGAATTTTTGCAGACGATAAATATCAACGCCCGATTGATCGGCATCGACATCCCCCGATGCGCGCACAACGATACGCGTTGCATCCACCTGATCGACAATGCCCGCACGGCGGGCGCCAATCGCAGCGCCTGAGTCACGGGCAACCGTTTCTTCCATGCCTGTGCCGACGAACGGCGCTTCAGCACGAACAAGCGGCACGGCCTGACGTTGCATGTTCGATCCCATGAGGGCGCGGTTGGCGTCATCATTTTCCAGGAACGGAATGAGCGAAGCGGCAACCGACACAAGCTGCTTGGGCGACACGTCCATCAGGGTGATTTGTTCGCGCGGTGCGATCAGAAATTCGCCAGCCTGACGCGATGAGATCGTCTCATCAACAAAGCTGCCATCGCCTGTCAGCTCAGCATTGGCCTGAGCGATGGTGTGCTTGGCTTCTTCCATAGCCGACAAATAGACAACGTCGCTGGTCACCTTGCCATCGACGATCCGACGATAAGGCGTTTCGATAAAGCCATATTTGTTCACGCGGCTGAACGATGCCAGCGAGTTGATCAGACCAATATTCGGGCCTTCCGGCGTTTCAATTGGGCAGATACGGCCATAATGGGTTGGGTGAACGTCGCGGACTTCAAAGCCAGCACGCTCGCGCGTCAAACCGCCCGGTCCAAGTGCCGACACGCGGCGCTTGTGCGTGACTTCTGACAGCGGATTGGTCTGATCCATAAATTGCGACAGCTGCGACGAGCCGAAGAATTCACGCACAGCAGCAACAGCCGGCTTTGCGTTGATCATGTCGTTCGGCATCACTGTCGAGACATCAACGGAAGACATACGCTCCTTCACGGCGCGCTCCATACGGAGCAGACCGATGCGGTACTGGTTTTCCAGAAGTTCCCCGACCGAACGGACGCGACGATTGCCGAGATTGTCGATATCGTCGATTTCGCCCTTGCCGTCCTTGAGATCGACCAGCGTCTTCACGACCGCCAGAATATCTTCATTGCGCAGCGTGGTCAGATCATCCGGCGCATCCATGCCAAGACGCATGTTGAGCTTCACACGACCAACGGCCGAGAGATCATAGCGTTCGGAATCGAAGAACAGGCCAGCGAACAGCGCTTCGGCCGTTTCGCGCGTCGGCGGTTCGCCAGGGCGCATGACGCGATAAATGGCATCAAGGGCCATGTCGCGGTCTTCCGACTTGTCGACCTTCAGCGTGTTGCGCATCCACGGGCCCGTATTCACATGGTCAATGTCGAGCAATTCAAGGCGATCAACGCCTGCCTTATCGAGCTTTTCGAGGTTTTCCGCCGAAACTTCTTCACCCGCTTCAATGTAAATCTCACCGGTCTGCTCATTGATCAGATCAAGAGCTGAATAGCGGCCGAAGATTTCTTCGGTTGGGATCAGGAGCGCGACAAGGCCATCTTTTTCTGCCTTGTTGGCCGCACGCGGACTGACCTTCTGGCCGGCCGCAAACACGACTTCACCCGTCTTGGCGTCAACCACGTCATAAAGCGGCTTTTGACCCCGCCAATTCTCAGCAACATAGGGCACTTCCCAGCCAGCAGCAGAGCGGCCGAACGTCACCGTGTTGTAGAAATGGTTGAGGATGCCTTCTGGCGTCATGCCGAGGGCCAGCAGCAATGCCGTCACCGGCAGCTTGCGCTTACGGTCGATCCGGACGTTGACAATGTCCTTGGCATCAAATTCAAAATCGAGCCAAGATCCGCGATATGGAATGACGCGCGCGGCGAAGAGATATTTGCCCGACATATGGGTCTTGCCCCGGTCATGGTCAAACAGCACACCAGGCGAGCGGTGCATCTGCGAGACAATAACGCGTTCTGTGCCATTGACGAAGAAGGTACCGTTTTCCGTCATGAGCGGCATATCGCCCATGTAAACGTCCTGCTCCTTAATATCGAGGACAGAGCGGGTTTCCGTCTCTGTATCGACTTCAAAGACGATCAGGCGCAGCGTGACCTTCATCGGCGCGGCATAGGTGATGCCACGCTGGCGGCATTCTTCCACGTCGAACTTGGGGTCTTCCAGTTCATAATTGACGAAGTCGAGCTCAGCCGTCCCGGCAAAGTCACGGATCGGGAAAACGCTGCGCAGCGTCTTTTCCAAGCCAGACACATAACCGATCGACGGGTCAGACCGCAGGAACTGTTCATAGGATTCGCGCTGAACCTGGATCAGATCCGGCATTTCTGCCACTTCGTGAATATTGCCGAACACCTTGCGGATGCGCTTCTTGGCAACCGCGACTGTTGCGTTCGCTGCTTGCTTCGCCATTTAGATTTCTCGCCTTTTTGTCTCAGATTCGGGGCGCAAACAAACGACAAAAGCCGCAAGTCTTCCATTCGGAAAACTGCAGCTTTCAGCGTCTTGGAACCTCATTCCGTCTATTCATTTGATGCGCTGCGCGACGGCACATCTTTTCCCGACGGGTGCGGTGAATGAACAGTCTTTAGGGTTTCAGGCCACTTCTGTCAAATCTGCGCTGTGCCAAAAGCGTCGAAAATGAGCTGATCTAGGATGGCTAGAAAGCTGCCCCCAAATGAAGGGCAAAACCAACATCATCGGGTGCCTGCGCATAATGGCCAGGGTCTTTTCGGACGAACAGGCTGGCGGACGCCACACCAAAGGGAATGGGTGTCGAATAATGGAGTTCGGCATCTACCTCCCTCCCCTTTGGCGCGAGGCCGAAATAGCGCGGGGCATTGCTGGCTTGCGAAAGGCCATAATCCCAGCTTGTTGGCAGGCTGAGGTTAAAGCCCCCCCTTGCCACCCGTAAGGGCTGGCTCACGCGCAGAGCGAGTTCATCGCCCGTGCGCCAAACATGGCTGCGCATTGCATCCACGGACCAGCTGGTCGATACAAGCTGATCTGCCTCTGGCCGAACACCGCCCGCGGGAACATGCGTCCACCCCCACTGATACCGACCGCTCAATCGCAATCCAGACGAGCCAGTATAAAGCGCCCGCATAGCCGCAAAATGTGTCACTGATCCGGTCGATCCCATCATCGGCCCAAACCGAGCACCGAGCACCGTCCCCGCCTCGTCCAATCGACGCAGATTAAGATCCAGCAGCACAGGCCCAGCTTGCCGCGCCAAGCCGATGGCAAGGCCGCCATATGACATCCGGTCATAACGCCGCAAATAGGCCGAGTTCCAGACCAGAACATTCCCCTTATCCGCCGAAAGAGACACGGACCAATCCCGCCAGGCCCAGCGTGCTGCCCCCGCAAATCCGGGAGCAGAGGAAAAGCCGAGGCCTTCATCCCCCGCATCTGCCATTAAAAAGCGCGCGGCACGCCGCTGGTCGATCTGATTGACAAGGGCAGCACCACTGCGTGCGACTCCCCCTGCGATCTGCAGATGATCCGACAAGCGCGTAACAACCCACCCCGCCAGAGCACGCGCTTGAACGCGATCACGCTCTGACAGCGCCAGAAGAGCGCCTCCTGCATTGCCGCTATGGAGTGGGTCCCCAGAAACGGTCAGCATCAATCCAGTTCCGCCTTGGCCGATTGGGGCTGCCGCCGTTTGACCAGACGCCCCAAGCGCCGCCGATAAACGCCCACCCGACCAAGACCGCGAAAAACTATTGGAAAGTTCGGCGCGATAGGCGCGGCCGAGGCTGTCTAAAACAACGGTCGACAGCCCCGTTTGGCTGGCATCCCCCATGGCCACAGACAGTGTCCCATTGGTCAGCAAAGACACAGGCACGGTCGTTCCCGCGACGGATGTCGCCCCGCGCGCGGCAAAGGCAGCCGACAAATCAACCACGCCATTGCCATAGATTGCATCAATGCCGGCCGGCCCGAGATCGCGTGCAGAGGTCAGCAACAGGTTCACAATCTGGGCACTGGTCAAGTTTGGAAAGGCATGAGCGAGCAAGGCAACTGCCCCTGCGATGGCGGGTGCTGAATAGGATGTGCCAGACCCCAAAACGGTCGCACCGTCTCCATTCACGGTGCGCACTTCCGTTGCAAGAGCAGTAACATAATGAGCAGCAGTGGCACCGGCGCGATTGCTTCCGCCGCTAGAAAATGTCGCAATCTGCTCCGCTGCATCAACGCCGCCTGCCACAATAACAAGTCCCCGAGCCAGGGGCTCATTCGCGATCAATGCGAACCCATTAGGATCGGCTCCTGCGTTGTTGCCAGCCGCAACAACAATGATGATCCCTGCCGCCGTTGCGCGGCTAATTGCGTCCCTCAGCGTCGAATTGGCCGTTGATCCGCCAAATGAAAGGTTAATGACGCGCGTTCGATTAGCGATCGCCACATCAATCGCGCGCGCAATATTGGAATCCGCATAGGAGCATCCCGAAGACAGCCCTGTCGATTGGCAAGAGCCTGGAGTGTCCGTGCGCAGCGCAAGCAAATTGGCCCCGAAGGCAACGCCTTGGATATCCGCATTATTGCGTGCAGCAAGGATAACAGCCGCTACGGATGTTCCGTGGCCATCATCATCGCCCAATCCACGTGACCCGGC
>RFSU01000127.1 GCA_009923795.1 Sphingomonadaceae bacterium | reverse complement strand
GGGCCGTTCTGACCAGGATGAAATTAGGGCTGCAGCAACGGCCAAATCGGCCGCCGGATCGGACAGGCGATAACCGCCTGCAATATTGAGATAAACTTCTGCCGAAGAGAGCGACAGCCCGCACCGCGCCTCTAAAACGGCTAATATCATAGCCAATCGACCGGAATCCCACCCAACAACGGCCCGCCGCGGCGTAGCACCGCTGGCCAACCGAACGGTTAGCGCCTGAACCTCGACCAAAACCGGGCGTGTTCCCTCCAATGCAGGAAAAACCGCTGTTCCCGTGACATTCTCATCGCGTGTCGTCAGGAACAGCGAGGATGGATTGCGCACTTCGGCTAGGCCACCCGCCTCCATCGCAAACACCCCAATTTCATCGGTTCCGCCAAAGCGGTTCTTAATCGCCCGAAGAATACGATATTGGTGGCTCCGCTCCCCTTCAAAACTGAGCACGGTATCCACCATATGCTCAAGAACGCGTGGCCCAGCGATGCTGCCATCCTTAGTCACATGTCCCACGAGAACAAGGGCAGTGCCACGTTCTTTGGCAAAGCGGATGAGTTCTTGCGCGGAGGCGCGCACCTGACTGACCGTGCCGGGCGCGCCCTCGATCAAATCGCTGTGCATCGTCTGGATTGAGTCGATGATCAAAAGAGCGGGCGGCGCGCTTCTGCCGAGCGTTGTCAGAATATCCCGAACAGAAGTTGCCGCCCCCAATTGGACAGGCGCATTGCCCAAGCCCAGTCGCTGCGCCCGCAGGCGTACTTGGTCTGAGGCTTCCTCTCCCGACACATAGACAACAGGAACTCCCTTTGCCGCAAGCAACGCCGCCGCTTGCAGCAGCAAAGTTGACTTTCCAACCCCGGGATCGCCACCAATCAGCGTGGCAGAGCCAGCGACGAAGCCGCCGCCTAAGGCGCGATCCAACTCGCCAACGCCAACGGCTAACCGCTCGGGAAGTGCCGCTTTGCTATCCAGTCCAACCAGATCAATCCATTGACCACCGCCTTGCAAATCATGCTTGGCTTTAAAGGGCGTGACGACCCCGCCGGCATCTTCCACGATGCAGTTCCAATCGGAACAATCGAGGCATTGGCCCGACCATTTTGAGCTGACGGCCCCGCAACTTTGACAAACAAAACGTTTTTGCGGCCGCGCCATGAGGCAACTCCAATAATGAACGAAAGGGGAACATAGTTGCGATGCTCGACGGCGTCAACGCAGCTATTCAACTGCAATGGGTGGACACTGGCCAAGCTCAAGCGATAGGTTGTCGGCATGCGTGAGAAAGAACTCAGATTGGCTCTGGTCTGCTACGGCGGGATCAGCCTTGCAGTGTATATGCATGGGATCACCAAGGAAGTCTGGAAGCTCACCCGCGCCAGCCATGCTTTACACGCGGGAGACGAAAATCTGCTCCCCTCGGAACGTGTATATTTTGAGGTTTTGGATCATATCGCCCAGCGCTGCGACGTGAAGCTGCGCGTTTTGACGGACATAATTACGGGAGCGAGTGCGGGCGGCATTAATGGCATTTTTCTGGCACAGGCAATCGCCAAAGGGCAATCGCTTGAGCCCTTGACCCAACTCTGGCTCGAAAAGGCCGATGTGGATCAGCTGCTAGACCCGAATGCCCGGCCAATGAGCCGCCTAACGAAATTCTGGGCGGCACCAATTGCTTGGTTTGTCGGGCGGCAGTCCGGTGGCACCGTCGACACCACCGTTGGCGCAGAAGCGCGGGCGGAAGTCCGCACAAAGCTTGGCGAGTTTGTGCGGGCACGCTGGTTTGAGCCGCCTTTTGGGGGCACCGAGTTATCTAAAATCCTGCTCAACGCTTTTCACGCAATGGCCAATCAAATATCCGGCCCCATTTTATTGCCGCCGGGCCAGCCCTTGGATCTTGCTGTTACCGTCACCGATTTCAACGGCCATCCCGAAACGCTGCGCCTCAACTCCCCACCCGAAGTAAAGGAGCAGGAGCACCGCCTCGTCATCCGATTTCGTCACGATCCTGATCAAGGAGAGACCTTGGGCAGCGCCATATCGCTGACCTTTGCAGGACGCGCGACATCGAGTTTCCCCGGCGCATTTCCCCCGCTTTCTGTTGGTGAAATTGATCGGCTCGCTCGATCGGCAGGCCTGAACTGGGATGACCGGGACATTTTTCTCTCCTCCTTCCTTCCCAAAGGAACAGACGCAACTGGGCTCGCCCTTATTGACGGATCCGTGCTCGCCAATGCTCCGTTCCAAGCCGCGATTGACGCCTTGCCTGATCGTCCGGCACGGCGGGAAGTGGATAGGCGCTTTGTTTTCATCGATCCCAAGCCCGGTATTACCGCGATTCAGCTGCCGCGCGGCGCCAGACGATCGTCAGCTCCGGGGTTTTTTACCGCAATTTTGGGATCAATGTCGGATCTTCCCCGAGAACAGCCAATCAGAGACAATTTAGACGCCCTGCATCAACGATCCATAAGAATTCGTCGCATGCAGCATGTGATGGATGCGCTGGAGCCAGAGGTTGAAAGCCGCATTCAATCCCTTTTTGGGCGAACATTCTTTCTCAATACGCCGACGCCCAAACGGGTTGCGGCGTGGCGCGCCAAAGCACAGGAACGCGCTGCCATGGACGCTGGCTACGCCTATGCTGGCTATGCCCATCTGAAGCTATCGACAATATTGGAGGGCTTGGCCGATCTCGCCAACAGGGCGCACCAGTTGGACGATGTCCAAGCCGAGCAGTTCCGTGCGGCGCTATGGCAAGAAGTCCGTCGCCAAGGCATTGATCGCATCAGCGCGCCCGGCGCTGGTAAAAATGAGCCGACAATCCACTTTTTGAAAGAATATGATGTCGGATTTCGGATCCGCCGCCTGCGCTTTCTCGCCAGAGCCGTTACCCATATGGTCGATCAGGGGGATATTAAGGAACTGTCCGTCCAACCCGTCATCAAGGCGATTTATGCTGCTTTGGGGGACTTTATAGACCTTCAAAATGCCGCCCGATTCAAACCCTATCCTGTTGATAATGCAGCTGCATTTCTGAATGCCATTGCCACAGACCAGAATTTGACAGCCAAAGACGATCTTGTGGACGCTGCTCTAGCTGTTGCCATCGCCCAATGTCCCAAAGCGCAGCGCCGACAAATTTTACTGACCTATTTGGGTTTTCCATTTTTTGACATTGCAACTTTGCCGATGTTGCAGGGGGAAGGATTGGAAGAGTTTAACCCAATCAAGGTCGACCGAATTTCACCCGATGATGCCCAATCCATCCGCGCAGGCGGGGCCACCGCTACGCTGAAGGGGATTGAACTCAACAGCTTTGGCGCCTTTTTTAGCCGCAAATATCGTGAAAACGACTATCTTTGGGGCAGGCTTCACGGGGCTGAACGACTAATTGACATTGTCTGTTCAACCGCGCCCTCACATGCCCCAAAGGAAGAGATTGCGGCTCTCAAGCGGCGCATGTTTGAAGCTATCCTTGCGGAAGAGGAAGGCCGATTGACGTGCATTCCAAACTTGTTTTCCGAAATCCGCCATGAGATTTCAAATGGCGTGCTGGCCAAAGCGGCAACAAAGGCCTAATCTGCCCCAAGTTCAGGAGCGTTGGCAGTTATGCAATTATTGAGAACCTTATTCTGGGTCGCAATCGCCGTTGCAGCGTCCGCTTTTGTGGTTGCCAATTGGACGCCCATCACGCTCACCGTGTGGAACGGCGTATTGCTGGACACGTATCTTCCTATCCCATTGACCGCAGCTTTTCTGCTGGGGTTTGTGCCTTATTACTTGCTTCACAGCGCGACGCGCTGGTCGCTTCAGCGCCGCTTGTCGCAGACTGAACGACAATTGGCTGAAACACGCAGCCTATTGTCACCTGCACCCGCGCAGGCAGAGCCAGTAGGGACGATTCCACCAAGTGCAGCGCCAATTGCTGTTCCACCGGGGGTTTTATGACCAGTCCAGTCTATGTCGCAATCGACACACCAGATATTGAACGCGCCCGCGATCTCTTGCGGCAGGTCAAACATCATATTGGCGGCATCAAGCTTGGCCTCGAATTCTACATGGCCAATGGGAAAGCCGGCGTGCTTGAAATGGCGCACTATGGCCTGCCCATTTTCCTCGACCTGAAATTTCACGACATTCCAAATACCGTCGCAAAAGCCATTCAGGCACTACGCCCGATCCAGCCTGCCATCTTGACGGTCCACGCCGCAGGAGGCCGCGCCATGATGGAAGACGCAAAGGCTGCAGCACCCTCCGGATGCAAAGTTGTTGGCGTTACGGTTCTGACCAGCCTCGATAGCTCAGATTTGGCGACAATTGGTGTGCCCACATCTCCGCATGATCAGGTTGAGCGGCTCACAATGCTGGCCAAAGAGGCTGGACTGGATGGCGTTGTCTGTTCTGGCAATGAAGTTGCTGCTGCAAAAAAAATCTGGCCCAGTGGCTTTTTCGTCGTCCCCGGCGTGCGGCCTTCAGATGGCGTAATCGGCGATCAAAAGCGCGTGGTCACGCCGCGTCAGGCCTTGAACAACGGCGCCTCAATATTGGTGATCGGACGCCCCATCACGCAGGCCACTGATCCGGATGCAGCCGCCCGCGCCATTGATGCCACGCTTTAACAATGGCTGTGCAGACGAAGATTTGCGGCGTTACAACGCCGGAGGCGGTGCAAGCCGCAATCGCCGGGGGCGCAACCCATATCGGCCTTGTTTTCTTCGCAAAAAGCCCGCGCAACATTACTCTTGAAAGCGCGAGAAATCTAACCACTTCGCTACCATCATTTCTAAAGATCGTAGCATTAGTAGTTGATCCAGAACATATTTTTATTGATGAAGTTAAAGCCTATCTGCCAAAGCTAGACGCAGTTCAATTCCATGGGGAAGAGACACCAGAGTTGATCGCGCGCTTCAAATCCCCCGGACTTGAGCTTTGGAAAGCAGTTCCCATTCGGTCTGAGGCGGATGTTAAGGGCGCAGAAAATTATGTGGGGGCCGCCGATCGTATCCTTTACGATGCAAAGCCTCCCAAGGGTGCCCATCTTCCAGGAGGTTCGGGGCTTCGCTTTGACTGGTCCCTGTTGCGGGGCATTCGGCATCCCCTTCCTTGGGTTTTAGCAGGAGGCCTTGATGCACAAAATGTGGCCGAAGCACATCGCGTGACAGGGGCCGATTTTTTTGATGTTTCTTCTGGTGTTGAAGCCACGCCCGGTTTGAAGGATGTGGACAAGATCAGCGCATTCCTTAAAGCGACCAACAACTTATGACACTGACCAACTCTCTACGCACGCAGCCCGACGATCGCGGGCATTTCGGGGCCTTTGGTGGCCGCTATGTCGCAGAAACGCTTATGCCCTGCGTTTTGGAGCTTGAGCGCGAATATCGCGCCGCAAAGCAGGACCCTGCCTTTGCCGCCCAGTTTGATGATCTGCTAACCCATTATGTCGGCCGGCCAAGCCCACTTTATTTCGCTGAGCGCCTGACCGAGGAGCTTGGCGGCGCGAAAATCTACTTCAAGCGTGACGAACTGAACCACACGGGCGCTCACAAAATTAATAACTGCATCGGGCAGATCCTGCTTGCCAAGCGTATGGGCAAGACCCGGATTATCGCAGAAACCGGTGCGGGGCAGCATGGCGTGGCAACCGCGACCGTCGCGGCCCGATTTGGCTTGCCCTGCGTCGTCTATATGGGGGCCCGCGATATTGAGCGGCAGGCCCCCAACGTATTCCGAATGAAGCTTTTGGGCGCAGAAGTCCGTGCGGTTGAAAGCGGATCCCGGACGCTCAAAGATGCGATGAATGAGGCCCTGCGCGATTGGGTCGCCAATGTGCACGATACGTTTTACATTATTGGCACGGCCGCTGGCCCCCATCCCTATCCAGAACTTGTCCGCGACTTTCAGTCGGTGATCGGCAAAGAAGCACGCGCCCAAATGTTGGAACGCGAAGGGCGTTTGCCCGATCTGCTGGTCGCGGCCATTGGGGGCGGATCCAACGCAATTGGACTTTTCCACCCATTTTTGGATGACAAGGATGTTGACATGCTCGGCATCGAGGCCGCCGGCCATGGCCTTGAGAAGCAACATGCCGCGAGCTTGGCAGGCGGAACGCCCGGTATTCTCCATGGCAATAAGACCTTCTTGTTGCAGGATGAGGACGGCCAGATTGACGAAGCACACAGTATTTCGGCGGGCCTCGATTATCCGGGAATTGGTCCCGAACATGCCTGGCTGAAGGATATTGGCCGGGTGCGCTATGACAGCGCGACAGACACAGAGGCGCTGGCCGCCTTCCAGATGCTCTGCCGTACGGAGGGGATTATCCCTGCGCTCGAGCCAAGCCATGCATTGGCCGCTGTTGGGCGCATTGCCCCGGGGATGAGCAAAGACAAGATCATCATCGCCAATTTATGCGGCCGGGGCGATAAGGATATTTTCACCGTCGCTGAGGCTTTGGGAGTACAGATGTGACCCGGCTTGCCCGTGCTTTTGCCAAAGCCCATCCGGCGCTGGTGACATTTGTAACCGGTGGAGACCCCTCACCCGCTGAAACCGGCGCGATTTTGGATGCACTGGTTGAAGGTGGCGCCGATGTCATCGAACTGGGCATGCCCTTTACAGATCCGATGGCCGATGGCCCAGCCATTCAGCTGGCCAATAT
>RFSU01000126.1 GCA_009923795.1 Sphingomonadaceae bacterium | reverse complement strand
ATGGCGCAAGGTGCCGATCCAGAACGGGCTGGCAAGGTTGCGGATATTGGTGATGGGATGATCCCCCTTGGGCGGCGGCGGCACGCCCCACATGCGCGGCACGATCACCCGGCCACGATCCTGCCGCACAATGACAGGCGCCGGCCGCCCCGGCGCGACATAGCCGCCCGCCCAAGGGTCTCCCCCCGCCTGCGCGTCAAATATATCGGCAATCTGATGCGCCGGGGCATCCAGACGGTAAAGGTTGCACATCCTCTCTCTTTGGCGGGGGAGGGACAGGCCGGTCAAGCCTGAGACGCGGGGCCAGTCCCCCCTATTTGCACCGATGCTTTGGGCCATATCCGCTCCGCGCAACCACGCGAATTGGCGCTTTTTGGCAAGCGACCCAAAAAAACTCCGTTTCGGATTAACTAAAAATTGTATAGATGCGACATACATCGGAGAAAGGGTGCGGACCCGCCATCTTGGTCCACCCGCTCCTAGACGGGGGGCAGAGGTTCCTGCCCCCCGCCCTTTTTGGAAGGATCAGGCGAGGTGGCGCCTCTGCGGGCCAAAGAGCAAGGCCAGAAAGCCAATGGTAAACAGCGCATCCCCGGCGAGAATATATCCCGTCGCCCCCGGCGCACGCCCGTCCAACAGGGCGGGCAGCAGAATGGCAAGGATCCCCGCCTTCCCGAGCACCCCCGCCCAGAGCATGCGCCCATAAAGCGCAGGCGCCCGAGCGATCAAAGCGTAGAGGACACCAAAACTGGCAACCAGCACAGCGGTGACCCGGTCGCCTTGAGCCGTGCCCGGCAAAGCAATGGCAGGAACAGCGACGACCAGATTATAGGCAGCAGCGGCCCATAACATCCACGACCAGCGCGGCGACAGCCCGGCTTCGCTCACTTTGCCCATAACATCCTCCCTTTTGAGGGGATGCTAACGGACACGCCCCGATGCGCCAAGCCTTGCCGCCCTGAAATCATCCTCAATCATGCTCCCGATCACCAGCACCCATATAAAGCTCCCGGCCCGTTTCATCATAGACCTTGCTCATCTGCGCCATACCCGCCTCGGCTTCTTCCGCCGCGACAAAGCTATCAGCTGACTGGTTTTGCAGCTTGGCAAAATCGCGCACTTCTTGGCTGATTTTCATCGAGCAGAATTTCGGCCCGCACATGGAACAGAAATGCGCTGACTTTGCGCCTTCCGCAGGGAGCGTCTGGTCGTGATATTGCTCGGCTGTTTCGGGATCGAGGCTGAGGTTGAACTGGTCGCGCCAGCGGAATTCGAAACGCGCTTTGCTTAATGCATCGTCGCGCACTTGCGCCGCGGGGTGGCCCTTGGCCAAGTCGGCGGCATGGGCGGCGAGCTTATAGGTGACAACGCCGACCTTCACATCGTCGCGGTCGGGCAAGCCCAAATGCTCCTTGGGCGTGACGTAGCAGAGCATGGCCGTGCCATACCAACCGATCTGCGCCGCGCCGATGCCGCTGGTGATATGGTCATATCCCGGCGCGATGTCGGTGGTGAGCGGTCCAAGCGTGTAGAATGGTGCCTCGCCGCACGCCTCCAACTGCTTTTCCATATTCTCTTTAATCTTGTGCATCGGCACATGGCCGGGGCCTTCGATCATCACCTGCACATCTTGGGCCCAAGCGCGCTTGGTCAGTTCACCCAGCGTATAGAGTTCGGCAAATTGCGCCTCGTCATTGGCGTCGTAAATGCTGCCGGGGCGAAGGCCGTCGCCAAGGCTATAGGCGACGTCATAGGCCTTCATAATCTCGGTGATTTCGTCGAAGCGTTCGTACAAGAAACTTTCCTTGTGATGCGCCAAGCACCATTTCGCCATGATGCTACCGCCGCGGGACACGATGCCGGTCATGCGCTTTGCCGCCAAGGGGACGTAGGGCAAGCGAACGCCCGCATGGATGGTGAAATAATCCACGCCCTGTTCGGCCTGTTCAATCAGGGTGTCGCGGAACACATCCCATGTCAGGTCTTCGGCGATGCCGCCCACCTTTTCCAGCGCCTGATAAATCGGCACGGTGCCAATCGGCACGGGGGAGTTGCGCAAAATCCATTCGCGCGTGTCGTGAATGTTGCGGCCGGTGGACAGATCCATCACGGTGTCCGCACCCCAGCGGATCGACCAGACCATCTTGTCGACCTCCGTCGCAACATCAGACGCAACCGCGCTGTTGCCAATATTGGCGTTGATCTTGACCAAGAAATTGCGGCCAATCGCCATCGGTTCAGATTCAGGGTGGTTGATATTATTGGGGATGATTGCGCGACCACGGGCGATTTCGTCGCGGACGAACTCTGGCGTCACATAATCGGGGATCGACGCGCCAAAGCTTTCGCCGTCGCGCTTATACTCGGCGAGGCGTGCGCGGCCCAGATTTTCGCGCTCCGCCACATATTCCATTTCAGGCGTGATGATGCCCTTGCGCGCATAATGCATCTGGCTGACGTTCATGCCGGGCTTCGCGCGGAGCACTTGCTTGCGCACATTGGGGAATGGCGCGACGCCGCCGCTGCGGTCAGGGCCAAGCTGGCCATTATCCTCAGGCTTTACTTCGCGCTGCGTGACTTCTTCCACATCGCCGCGCGCGATGATCCAGTCACGGCGCAGTTCTGGCAAACCCGTGGCAATATCAATCAGGGCATCGGGATCGGTATAGGGGCCGGACGTGTCATAGACGCGCACCGGGGCCTCGCCAGAGCTTGGCTCAAGATGGATCTCCCGCATGGCGACCCGATGCTTGCCGACATAGATCTTCTTTGACCCGCGAATCGGGCCCGTTGTCACGCCGATTTCGGTGCGCGCTGATATGTCTGCCAATGCTCGTCTCCTCAAATCTTGGTTGAAGAGAGCGGCTGTCGTGCACGTCAAAGGGCGTACAGTCTCCGCTCCCTCCGCCGGTGCTAGCCGGATCAGGTTCAGCGGGTCGTGTGGCGCTTACCCACACCTCTCAGCCAGAGCTGGCTCCCCGGGGATGTGTCCTTGATAAGCATTTGTGGTGGCCATGAAAAGGGCTGTTTGGCCACCCTTGTGAGAAATGCGCAATCCGGCGCACCGGATCTGCCCCGACGGTGAATTGCGCGCTTTTGAACTTGGGCGGCCCAAAGCCAATTTTGGGGTTGCGTGACATGCCAAATCCTTCCTTTGGCAAGAAGACTGCCAGATCCATTTTGGTGTTGCTATTTTCATCATGGATCAGGGCAATGGCATATGTCCCCGGCGGCACATTATCGAACCGCGCAGTAACGGACGGACGGGCCGGGATCGAGAGTTTGCGGCTCTTGGGGTCGCGCCCGCAATCCGGATAGGCCTTTGGGTCCGCCGTTAGGCAGACCAATATGGCCCCGCGCGCATTGCGCACGCCGGAAATATCAACCTCAATCTGCGCGCCTGTCGCCGCTGCTGCTGGCGAAGCGGCCAAGGCCAAGATCAGTGCCGCAAAGCCTGTCCCAAAACCGGAAATATAGCCCATAATTCCCCCTATAGGAGTCGTGATGTTTTTGATGATGGGTCGCCGTGATGATCCACTGACCCACGCGCCCATGCACCAGAGATTTGGGAAACATCTCCCAGCCCATATGGTTGCCAACCCCCATGATGGTCATGATGGAGAGGACGACCGCCAAGGCCGCCACATGAATGGAAATGATGAACACAAGCGCCGGTATAACAATCGCGCCGGTCACGGCCTCCCAAGGATGAAAGCTCATCGCCGCCCAGGCCGTTGGGGGGCGGCTGTCATGATGCACGGCATGGGCAATGCGGAACAGCCGGGGCTGATGCATCCAGCGATGCGTCCAATAAAACCATGTGTCATGGGCCAGCAGAAAGAGCAGAACGGAAACGGGCAGATACCAGAGCGGATAGTCCGCCGCATCTGTATATATCTTCGTCCAACCTTGGGCTTGCCAGCCCCAAGCGACGACGCCAGCTGGCGCGCCATAAATGCCGGCCGAAGCAAGGCTCCAGCCAATTTCGCGCCGAATCTGTCGATCCAATCCGGCATAAAGCCCGCGATGCCGCAGGCGCGTTGCCCAGGCAAAGGCCCCGCTGGTTAAGAGATAACGGCCGCCCACAATCAGCGTCATCGCAAAGGCGGAACCAATTAGGGCCGGGAGAGCATCCATAACACGGGCTTAGCCGATCAAGGACGCGCCGCCTATAGGCCCCTTTGGGAGGGGGCGCTTCATGCAAAAATAGCAACACTCTGCCGCCCCATCAGGATCGGCCGACCCTGACTGTCCCAAAGCGCCATAGACTGGCCCGAATAGCCTTGCCGAACGGCTTCATCGCGAGAGTGCATCAAAACCCACTCCCCAGCCTTGAAACGGGCAGGCTCCACCAGATCAAATTGCCATGTCATTGAACTGATCGCCGCAGGTGCGACCAGTCGCGGCATCGACGCGGGCGGGAGAGCATCTGCCATCGCGATCAACGCAGACATGCCATCCGGCGTATCCGGATCACGATGCCGCACCCAGACCAGCATCTCCCCTGTCGGCGCGCCAGAGACTGGGCGGCAACCTGCGGCCAGCCGCATATCAAAATGTGCTGCAAAGGCCGGGTGCCGATCTCCAAATAGGGACTGGCAGGCGTCTGGCCCAGCCACATTGGGTGCCGCGGCTGCATCAATATCAAAGCTAGACAGACGCGCCTCTCCAAAGGCGAACAAGGCGCGGGTCGCGACATTGCCGTCTGCAATTAGGTCACAAGCGAGCACGCTGACCGATTTTCCCTGCCGTAAGATGCTCGGGATCAGAAGGGATTCTCCAGTCGCCGGGCCAACAAACGCAATCTGGCCTGACCGCAAAGGGGGAAGGCCGGGCACCAGCTGTTCACAGGCGGCATGGCAAAATGCGGCCGAAATTCCACCATAAAGGGTGCGCCCCTGCCGCCAATCGTCACTGGCATTCACCGACCAACGCCCTGCCTCGGCAGGAGAGATGCTGTCCAGCAATTGACTAAAGGGCGTCATGCTTTTCCTTTCGCTTTTGGCGCAGCGCCTTTAGAGCGCGATTGTGAAAAACGCCACGACAAGCTGCGACATTGCCATTGCGGGCGGCGGATTATCGGCCGGGCTCATTGCGCTCGCCCTTGCAAAACAGCATCCACATCTCGACGTTCGGATTGTCGAGGCAGAGGAAAAGCTCGGCGGAAACCACGTCTGGTCGTTCTTTGATAGCGATGTGGCCCCGGACGACCGCTGGATCATCGAGCCGCTGATCTGCCATCGCTGGCCGCGCTATGACGTCCGCTTTCCCAAATTGAAACGAACGGTTGCAGCCGCCTATAACAGCATCGACTCCGCCCAATTTGATCGGGTCGTGCGCAAAACACTACCCGATGGCAGCATCCTGCAGGGCAATGTCTGGACCGTAACACCCGATCAACTGACGTTGGCGGACGGGCGCGTGATCAAGGCCGGGCTTGTCATCGACGCGCGCGGCCCCGGCGATCTGTCCACCCTCACCTGCGGATGGCAGAAATTTGTGGGCCAAGCCTATACCGTTCCCGGCGGGCATGGCCTTGTGCATCCCATTGTGATGGACGCAACGGTAGAGCAGATCGATGGCTATCGCTTTGTCTATTGTCTGCCGTTCAGCGCCGACACGGTGTTCATTGAAGATACCTATTATAGCGACACGCCCGATCTTGATGTGCCGGCCATCCGGGCGCGCATCCGGGCCTATGCTGAGGCGAAAGGCTGGACTGCCGCCACACCCAATGATGAAGAAACGGGTGTCCTTCCAGTGATCATTGGGGGGGCGTTTGAAGATTATTGGGCCTCAACGGGAACCGGCCTTGCCAAAGCGGGCCTCAGGGCCGGGCTGTGCCAGCCCGTGACCGGCTATTCCCTGCCCGATGCCGTGCGCCTAGCCAGCCACATTGCCAAACACCCAAATCTGACCGCCGCCGATTTTCATGCCTATGCCCGGCGCATATGGGCAGGGCGCGGATTTTATCGGATGCTGGATGCCATGTTGTTTCGCGCAGCAGAACCGCAGGCGCGATACCGCGTCCTCGAACGCTTCTACGGACTTTCGGAGGGGTTGATTGCACGCTTCTATGCAGGGCATTCTAGCTTCCTCGACAAAATGCGCGTGTTGGCTGGAAAGCCGCCTGTGCCTATTGGCCGCGCGATCCGCGCAATCCTGGAGAATAAATTTTGAAAACGGCAATCGTCATCGGGGCTGGATTTGGTGGGCTTGCCCTTGCCATTCGCCTGCAATCCGCCGGAATTCAAACGACGATCGTCGAAGCGCGGAATAAGCCGGGCGGGCGCGCTTATCATTGGAATGAAGATGGCTTCATCTTTGATGCAGGGCCAACTGTCATCACCGATCCGCCCTGCCTTGAAGATCTATGGGCCTTATCGGGCCAATCGATCGCCCAAGATGTGGATCTTATGCCCGTCCGCCCCTTTTACCGGCTGCATTGGCCGGATGGCACAATTTATGATTATGCCAATGATGAAGAGGCGCTGCGCGCCGAGATCCGCCGCATCGCGCCGGGCGACCTTGAAGGCTATGAGAAGTTTCAAGAATACTCAAAAGGCGTGGAGCGCGAGGGCTATCAAAAGCTGGGCTCCGTCGCCTTTTTAACGATCATGTCGATGCTGAAAGCGGCACCCGCCCTTGCGCGTTATCAGGCCTGGCGATCCGTCTATTCCATCGCCTCTTCCTATGTGAAGAATGAAAAGCTGCGTCAGG
>RFSU01000125.1 GCA_009923795.1 Sphingomonadaceae bacterium | reverse complement strand
GGACGCCAGCAATGGCCTGCCAGGCCAAGCCTGTGTCCGAATCAGCCAAAAAGCCTGGGCCCGAGCCATCAATCGAATAAGACACCTTGGTTTGGGCCACGCCCACGCCGCCGCCGACAAATCCGCTCAATCCAGCATCATCACCAAAATCGAGCAGGCCATTCATCATGAAGCTCAGATTGGTTGCCGGACCGCCAGCGTCAGCATAGGTGCCAGCTGGCCGTGCCGTTGCCGCAGCGCCAGCGGGTGTCGAAACCAACGATGACCATTGCGTCAACTGAGCACGCTTATAGCCAATTTCAGCTTCCAAGCGGAAGGATCCGAAATCATAACCCACGATTCCGTCGACATCCCAGGCACTTTTCAGATCGGCGTTGGCATTGTTGTTAACGCCAGAAACATCAAAATCCTGATCTTCAGCGATCGAGGCACCGCCTTCGATGCCGACATACCACGCGTCGTCGCGTGCAAAGGCTGGCGAAGCCAGAGCCGTTGAGGCGAGCGCGACTGCAATAGCTAGTTTGCGCATAAAAAATCCCCTTTCTCAGTGTGTCATTGGGACAACTGGCTTCAGTTACTCCCTGAAATGCTGCCGCGCAAGCGCACATTACCACAAACTGTTGCGCAAAAGCCGCAGTGATCGTGGATTGTCGCTGCATTAGTTTAGTTTGAAATGAGCCCGCGCATCAAATCGCGCCGCCCCCGCCACAGGCTGGGTCGCCAATGCCATGATGATCTCCCTGAAAGAAATTGGAGAGAAACGGGCCAAGCCCAAGGGCGCTCTTTTGCGCCCACATGTCTCCAGTCTCGGCTTTTGTGCCAGATCAGCGTGACGATGTCAAGATAAAAAACCCATTTGGTTATTATTCACAATAAAGGGCAACCACCGCGTCATTGTCGCGCAAAGACGCAAAGACCGCAGAGATCATGGCATCCTTTGCGGTCTCTGCGCCTCTGCGCGACCTTTAAATTCTTCACAACCCGCAGCCGCGCGCCCATAAGGCCAAACATGCCCCAACTCCTCATCCTCTATGATACCCAGACCGGCGGCACGGCGGCCTTGGCCCATGCCGCGGCAGATGGCGCGCAGGGAGAAGCGGATGTCCGCCTGATCCACGCCAGCGATGCAACGCCTGATGATCTTCTGGCGGCCGACGGCGCGATCTTCGCCTGTCCGGAAAATCTCGCCGCTCTATCTGGCGTGATGAAGGCCTATTTTGATCGGGCCTATTATCCGCTCTTGGGGCAGATCGAAGGGCGGCCCTGCGCGATGATGATTTGTGCCGGGTCAGACGGCGAAAATGCCGCACGCCAAATGGCGCGCATTTTGACGGGCTGGCGGATGAAGCCAATCGCCGAGCCGCTGATCATCTGTTCCCATGCCCAAACGCCAGAGGCGATTCTCGCCCCAAAGCAGATTGGCAAAGCGGATCTTGCTCGCGCGCGGGATTTGGGGGCCGCGTTTGCCGCTGGCCTATCGCTTGGGATGTATTGAAAAAAAGGGGCGGGCCAGCCAAAGCAGCGCCCACCCCCAATTCATCGACCTTAGCCGTTGGAAACGGGCTCTGCCGTTTGCATGTCGATCGCGGTTGGCGCCTCGGTGCGGCCAGCCTCCAGATGCGGCACGGCAATGGCATAAGCGCCAAGGCCGAGCAGCGTCAGCATGGTCGTGATCGTGCCGATGGAGCGGCCCTTGCTAAAACGGCCGCCGTCCATGCCAAGTCCATGGCCGATACGACCAAGGAAATAGACAGCAGAGACGATCCACAGCCACAAGGGCGCGGGTGCGCCGCTATGCGCCAGTTCAATCACACCGATGAGAATCAGCACAAAGGGCGTGAATTCGACATAGTTGGAATGTGCCCGCATCCGGCGGATCACGGCTTCATTGCCGCCATCGCCAATGGACACTTTTTCGCTGCCGCGCACCTGGCCAACTCGAATGGCAAGCCAGATATTGAGGATCGCAGCGACCCCTGCGAAAATCATCGTGACGGGTAAAATCATTGTCTTTCTCCCCTCTTGTTGAGAGGTTCCGTCCTGCCACGGGGCCGCTGCGCTTGCAACGTCCGGAATTTTGGCTATACGCGCGCCTTCCCTGTGATGTCCCGGAGAGTCGCATTTGCGTCCCTTCGTCGCCACATAGGTTTTTGTGATCACTTAACGAACAAGGTGCCGACATGGCCGTCCCTAAGAGAAAAACTTCGCCGTCGCGCCGAAACATGCGTCGTAGCCATCATGCGCTGACCGCAACCACGTTCCAAGAATGCCCGAATTGCGGTGAGCTGAAGCTGCCCCACAATCTTTGCCAGGCATGCGGCCATTATAACGGTCGTGAAGTTGTCGCGTCGGCCGACTAACCCCCGCGCCTAAACCGGGGGAGACGGGCCAGTGGCCGAAGCGCCGCGAATCGCAATTGACGCTATGGGGGGCGATGAAGGCCCGGCTTTGATGCTGGCCGGCGTCGCACAGGCACATCTGCTCCACCCGCATCTGCGATTTGATCTGGTTGGCGATGAAGCTGCGATAGAGGTCGCATTGAAAGTCCATCCCGGCCTCCGGCCCGTGTGCGATATCATTCACGCGCCAGAAGTTATTGAAGGCAGCGAAAAAGCGGGTCAGGCCATTCGCCGCGCCAAAACCACCAGCATGGGCATCACCATTGACGCTGTGAAGCAGGGCAGGGCAGGCGGCGCTGTGTCGGCGGGCAACACCGGCGCGCTCATGGCCATGGCAAAGCTGGCGCTGCGCACCATGCCGGGCATTGACCGCCCGGCACTGGCCGCCCTCTTGCCCAGCCTTGGCGATAATGACTTCATCATGCTGGATCTGGGCGCGAATACAGAATGCGATGCTCGCAACCTTACCGAATTTGCCATTATGGGCGCGGCCTATTCGCGCATTGCCCTCGGCATTGCGCGTCCGCGCGTCTCGCTCCTCAACATCGGCACAGAAGATCAAAAGGGCACCGATGAAATTCGCGATGCCGCAGCAATTTTGCGGGATGCAACGCATCTCCCCATCAGCTTTGAAGGCTTTATCGAAGGCGATAAAATCGCTCGCGGCCTGACCGATGTTGTTGTGTGCGATGGGTTCTCGGGCAATATCTCGTTGAAGACGATGGAGGGCACCGCCCGTTTTGTGACCGATCTGCTGCGCCGCGCCTTTACCAGTTCAATCCGGTCGAAACTCGGCTTCCTGATCTCGCGCCCAGCGACGGAGCTGATGCGCCACCATCTGGATCCGAATAATCATAATGGTGCTGTCTTCCTCGGCCTCAATGGCGTGGTCGTGAAAAGCCATGGCAGCGCCAGCGCCAAGGGCGTTGCCAACGCCATTGGCGTTGCGGCAAAGCTCGTTGAAGCGAATATCACACAACGCATCACCGATGATCTCGCCTTTATTCGGGCCAACGGCCAATGACGCGGCGCGCGGTCATTCTCGGCACAGGCTCTGCCCTTCCGGCCCGCCGCGTATCGAATGAAGAATTGTCCAAAACCGTCGAAACGTCTGACGATTGGATTGTCGAGCGCACCGGCATCCGCTTTCGTCATATTGCGGGCGATGGCGAAACCACGGCGACATTGGGGGCAGAGGCGGCGCGCAAGGCGCTCGACGCCGCCGGCCTCGATCCAGCGTCGATCGATCTGCTGATTCTGGCAACCGCAACGCCCGATCAGACGTTCCCGGCGTCCGCGACCAAGATTCAGGCGTTGCTTGGCATTCATGATTGCGTCGCCTTTGACGTTGCCGCCGTTTGCTCTGGCTTTCTCTATGCCCTGTCCGTTGCCGATTCGATGATCCGCAGCGGGGCTGCCCGGCGCGCAATTGTCATCGGCGCAGAAACAATGAGCCGCCTGCTCGATTGGGAAGACCGGACAACCTGCGTCCTCTTCGGCGATGGCGCGGGGGCCGTTGTCCTTGAAGGGCAGGAAAGCGACTCGGGCATCCTCGCGACCAAGCTCCACGCCGATGGTCGCCATAATGAATTGCTTTATGTCGATGGCGGCCCCTCGACCACGGGCACGGTCGGCCATATCCGGATGAAGGGGTCAGAAGTCTTCCGCCATGCCGTCGTCAATCTGGCCTCGGTGTTGACCGAAGTTTTGGAAAGCACCGGCTTTACCGCAGCCGATATTGATTGGGTTGTCCCGCATCAGGCCAATGCCCGCATCCTGGATGCCACCGCTCGAAAGCTTGGTCTTGCACCCGAGCAGGTGGTTGTGACCGTGGATCAGCACGCCAACACCTCTGCCGCTTCGGTGCCGCTTGCGCTTGATACCGCAGTGCGCGACGGCCGCATCCAGCGTGGGCAATTGCTCGTGCTAGAAGCCATGGGTGGCGGCTTTACTTGGGGCGCTGCTGCAATCCGCTTTTGACCCTCAGGGTGGAATTGACCTTGTTTGCCAATTCGATAAGAAGATTGGTGTTCGTCAATCACGAAGAGCAATCACGAAGAGGGAGTAGCGTAATGGCGGGAGAAGGAACCCTAACACGGGCCGATCTTGCTGAGTCTCTTCACAAGCAGGTGGGCCTGTCCAAATCCGAGTCCTCCAAACTTGTTGAATCGATTCTGGAACATATGTGTGGCGCCCTTGCCAAGGGGCAGAATGTGAAGATTTCCGGCTTTGGAAGCTTTCTTCTGCGCGACAAGGGGCAGCGAATTGGCCGCAATCCGAAAACTGGGGTGGAAGTGCCCATTGCCCCGCGCCGGGTTCTGACCTTTAGGCCGAGCCAAACCATGCGCACGCGCATCACGCAGGATAGCTAAAATTGGGAGACGTCGATGGCCGATAAGGCACCAGGTGCATTTTTGACCATCGGCGAACTCTCGTCTGAATTGGCTGTGCCGCAGCACATATTGCGCTATTGGGAAACCCGCTTTGCCAAATTGCGCCCGCTCATCCGCGCGGGGAACCGCCGTTATTATCGGCCAGATGATGTGGCTCTCGTCCGGCGCATTCACCATCTGCTTCATGTCGAAGGCTATACGGTCAAGGGTGTGCAAAAGCTGCTGAGCGCTAAAGCAGATAGTCAGACACCTGCGCTCGAACCGACCGTCGCCCAAGCAGCACCTGCTAATCCTGTGTCGGCCGCGCCTGCGCCGCCACCGCCCAGCTATATTCCGGATCTGGTCTTAATTCGGGATCGCCTGAAAACAGCCCTCGCAGCCGCCGGGCGTTGAGCGCATCCACGCCGGCCCATCTCGCGCAGAGACGCAAAGGCCGCCGAGAAGTTACCGCTAAGAAAAACCTAAGCTCCGACACGCGCCGGAGCCCAGAAAGTCATTTGCTCTCAAGATGAAGGGGCTCAAGATAGGATGCCTCCCCATCTCTGCGCACTTTGCGCCTCTGCGCGAACCCACAACCCTCGGAAGGGTCGCGGCCTCACATCTAGTCTTCGGGATGATCCATGGCCGGGCCAAGGCTCGGGTCAAGATCGCGGGGCCGCACGAGCTGTGTGAACAGGCCCTTGCCCCGTCCCGCATCGCGCCACTGGTCAATGTCCAGCGTCAAGGTGGCAACGGCTGCGGTGGGGAACTTCTCCTCCACGGCATCGCGTAAGGGGTCACCTGCTTTATCGGGGACGAGCGTTAGAATGAGATCTTCCAGCCCTGGATTATGTCCGCACATCATCACCCGCTCGGCGCTGTCCGG
This sequence comes from Sphingomonadaceae bacterium, assembly GCA_009923795.1. Taxonomy (GTDB): domain Bacteria; phylum Pseudomonadota; class Alphaproteobacteria; order Sphingomonadales; family Sphingomonadaceae; genus Aquisediminimonas. The sequence goes on along the minus strand of RFSU01000125.1, from coordinate 1,095 downwards.
CAGGTCTTGCACAACATCCAGCAAAGTGGCGCCCGACGCGAGATAGATGCGCTTATCCCAATTGGGGTGCAGAATCTCGCCATAGCCTTCCCAAAGCGCATCGAGCGTCTCGGTGCAGCGGACGGCGGGGGAGGAGATCACCTGGTCAAACGCGCAGTCGCTCTCTCGCAAATGGCGGCCAATCATCTGCGCACCCTGAATGCCGCGCGCGTTGATGGGCCGGTCAAAATCCCGGTCGACAGGCGCGTCCCAGCCAGATTTGGCGTGGCGGAAAAGAATGAGCGTCTTCATCTGTCCAACTCATGCGACAAATGGGGCTGTGTGGGAAGGGCCGAATCTGATCCTGCAATTTCGGCCACCGCGTCTTCCAATGTCACCCGCCGAACAGGCGTTCCATCGGGAAAGGCGCTCAGCAGTCGAGACGGAACAGCGGAGGACAGCAGCACAAATGTCCCTTTGTCATTCTGCCGCCGGATCAACCGGCCAAAGGCCTGCGCCAATCGCGCCCGAATAATCCGGTCGTCATACGCGGAACCGCCTCCTGCGGCCTTGCGCGCAGCATGCAGCACGGTCGGCTTGGGCCAAGGCACACCTTCCATCACCACCAGCCGCAGCGACTCCCCCGGCACATCCACCCCGTCACGCAAAGCATCCGTGCCGATCAGGCTTGCACGCGGGTCATCGCGAAAAATATCAACCAGCGTGCCGGTATCAATCGGGTCCACATGCTGGGCATAAAGCGGCAGGCCATCGCGCGCCAAGCGGTCGGCAATCCTTGCATGCACCGCGCGCAGCCGCCGAATGGCGGTGAACAGGCCCAACGTCCCACCACCTGCTGCCGCAATCAGCTGGGCATAGGCATTGGCTAATTGCGGCACATCGCCCCGCTTCACATCGGTCACGATCAGCACCTGGGCTTGCGCTGCATAATCAAAGGGGCTGGCCGTTTCAAAATGCACTGCCCGTGCCTCGGTATTCGCAACACCCGTTCGTGCCTCGGCGACATCCCATCCTTCGCCCCCTTTCAGCGTGGCAGAGGTGATGAGCGCCCCATGAGCGGGCTTTAACACGGTGGCGGCAAAGGGGCGGGTCGGG
>RFSU01000124.1 GCA_009923795.1 Sphingomonadaceae bacterium | reverse complement strand
TCAAGAACTGCTTCGCTGATTTTACAATCGGTAAATAAATCATCCCATGTAAGGAGTCCATCGCGAACATCTTGCATTATTTGTTCGGTTAACAACAATTTATTATCTCGAATAGCCACTTGAATATGAGGTGGCAATTTCAACAATCGCATGTAATTAGTAACCGTAGAACGATCTAGTGAGAGTTTTTCTGCAAGTTTGTCATGGGTAAGCGAAAACTCTGCAGATAGTTTTTGAACCGCTATAGCTCGATCCATTGGGTTTAGATCTGTTCTGTGAACATTTTCAATAAGGGCACAAACACCAGAATGCTCGTCGGAAGCTTGAACAACAATAGCTGGAATCGACAATTTCCCAAGCATTTTAAAGGCGCGCCACCGGCGTTCGCCAGCAACAATCTGATACTGCCCGCCCAAATCCCGCACAACGATCGGCTGGAGGACGCCTAAGGCGGAGATAGAGCGCGCCAATTCATCGAGCGCGTCCTCATCAAAATTGCGACGCGGCTGATTGGGCAGCGGCTGGAGGCTGGCGACCGGCACAAGGCGCACGCCATCGGGCAAGGGCACGCCCGCATCCGCCCGGCCCGACACCGCAACAGCCGTATCCGCCTGAATCTCTCCCAAAAGAGAGGATAATCCCCGGCCAAGACCCGTACGTTTTTTGGGAAGAGCTTGATCTTCGCTCATGCGGCAACTTTCTGTTTGGGAAGACGGCTCATAACCTCTTTGGCCAAGGCCATATAGGCTTCAGAGCCGGAACAACGATGATCATAAATCAGGGCAGGCAGGCCATGACTCGGCGCTTCGGATAGGCGGACATTGCGCGGGATGACCGTGGTGAACACCGCCTCCCCCAAACAGGCCCGTACATCATCCGCCACCTGTTCCGTCAGGCGATTGCGACGATCATACATGGTCAGCGCGACGCCCAAAATGGACAAATTCGGGTTAAGGCTGGCGCGAATCCTCTCAAAGGTTTGCAGAAGCTGGCTCAAGCCTTCGAGCGCGAAAAATTCACATTGCAGCGGCACGAGCAAGGATTGCGCGGCCACCAGAGCGTTAACTGTGAGCAGGCCAAGCGACGGGGGGCAATCGATAATTGCAATGTCCCAACGCCCCTCAGGAACGGCATCCAGCGCGTGCTTGAGCCGATGGGTGCGTTGCTCCATCGCGATCAGGTCAATTTCCGCGCTCGACAGATCAACCGTGGCCGGGATGACATCCAGCCCCGGAATGCGCGACGCCGTTGCAGCGTCGAACGCTGTTGCCTCCCCCAGAAGCACATCATAGCTGGACTGTGCGCGATCCTCATGGGTGACACCCAGTCCGGTCGACGCATTTCCTTGTGGGTCAAAGTCGATGAGGAGCACGCGCCACCCAATGGCCGCCAATGCCGTTGCAAGATTAATTGCGGTCGTGGTTTTCCCGACGCCGCCCTTTTGATTTGCGATAGCCACCCGGATCATGGTCTTGCGCCCTTCCTGATGCCTTTGGCCACAACAATCGCGGCTTCGGCGTCGGTGATGCTCTGTTTCACGTGAAACACACCTTGCCATGCTTGCTTGACATTATCCACCTCTTCCCGCGCCTTTCGGCCTTTTGGGAGGATCCAAATCGTTTTCGGGGTGGAGAAGGGATGCGCCAATTTGAGCAACTTTGGCAACGGCGCAAAAGCCCGCGCGCTGATGATCGCAGCCGGCGCGAGCCGCAGGGCCTCAACCTTGCATCCGTGGACGCGCGCAGTGCTGAGACCAAGCTCGGCGACGCAGCGATTGAGAAAGGCGATGCGCCCTTTACGCTCCTCGACCATGTGGACGGGCCGTCCATCAAGGGCGGCGATGACGATCCCCGGCATACCCGCGCCCGCGCCAAGATCGAGCCAATCCCCCTCGCGTGCGCCGTCCGCATGGAGCAGCAATTGGGCCGAGTCGACGCCCAGAAAACATCTGCCGTCGATTTGGCGATGAGATTCTGATGCTCCGATTCCTCAAGAACCAGCCGCCGATACGCGTCCAATTTCTCCAGCGTTTCACGTGAAACACCCAGCGCCTCGACGAGCCAATGCTGGGCCTCTTCCTCGGTCATGCGGCGCGCTTTTTGGCCTGAACCAAGATGGCGGCAAGTGCTGCTGGTGTAATCCCGCGCACCCGTTCAGCCGCGCCAAGCGTTGCCGGGCGGGCTGCATTCAAGCGCTCAACCATCTCATTGGACAGGCCCGAAATGGACGTGAAATCAACCTCTAGGAGCGAGATACTATCATTGGCGCGCATCTCCCGTATCTCCGCCTCTTGCCGGGCGATATAGGGCGCATAGCGCGCATCCTCGGCCAGTTCATCGATGATGGCCTTGGGGCATAGCGCCGCCCCTGGGCAGAGTGCCGCGAACTGAACTTGGCTTAGGGTTATGAACCGCATCCAACTGAACAGGCTTTGCTTCTGTCCCGGCTCCCGCACGTCGAGGCCCAGATCGGCAAGGGCTGACCCTGTGACCTTGCGCTCTAACGCTTCCCGAAGAGCCGTCCGCTGTGTTTCACGTGAAACAAACCACTCCCGACGGGCTGGCGAGACACAGCCCATCTCCATCGCCAGCGGCGTCAAGCGCGTGGCCGCATTATCCGCACGCAGACGCAAGCGATATTCGGCGCGGGCGGTCAGCATTCGATAGGGTTCGGTAATGCCCTGCAACACCAGATCATCGATCATCACGCCGATATAGGAGCTGGCCCGGTCAAGCTGCAGCGGCGCGCGTCCAAGGGCCCGGGCCGCCGCATTCAGCCCCGCAACCAATCCTTGCGCAGAAGCTTCTTCATAGCCCGTCGTGCCATTTATCTGCCCGGCACAGAACACGCCCGGCAGCATCCGAATCTCCAGCGACTGCGCCAAGGCGCGCGGATCAATATGATCATATTCCACGGCATAACCCGGTTGGGCGATCTCAACCTGCTCTAACCCCTTCATCGTCCGTAAAAAGGCCAGCTGGACATCTGCGGGCAAGGAGGTGGAAATGCCATTGGGATAGACCAAGGGGTCATCCAGCCCTTCTGGCTCCAGAAACACCTGATGGCCATCGCGGTCGCCAAAGCGGTGAATCTTGTCCTCAATCGACGGGCAATAGCGCGGCCCCTGCCCCTCAATCGCGCCGGAGAAGAGCGGCGACCGGTCAAGCGCGGCGCGAATCACGGCATGCGTTTCGGTGTTGGTTCGGGTGATGGCACACCAGAGCTGCGGCACGGCGCGCTGGGGCGTGAGATCGGAGAAGGTCCAGCTCTCCCCATCCGACTCCTGACGATCCAACGCAGCCCAATTGATCGTGCGGCCGTCGAGGCGTGGCGGCGTGCCGGTCTTCAAACGGCCAATGGGCAAGTCGAGCGCCCGCAGCTGCTGCCCCAAAGAGATCGCCGCCGCCTCGCCGACACGGCCCCCCGTATCGAGCTGCTCCCCACAGAACATCTTACCGTTGAGAAACGTACCCGTCGCCAAAACCACGGCGCGCGACGACAGCTCGGTTCCATCCGCCAAAGCGAGACCCGTGACCACACCATCCGTAATTAACAGCCGCTGCGCTTCACCCTCTATAATTTCCAATCCGTCTTGCCCGGCCAACAAGTCGTGGATAGCAGCCTTGAACAAGGCTCGATCCGCCTGAATGCGCGGACCCTGCACGGCAGCGCCCTTAGAGCCATTGAGCATGCGATAATGGATGGCTGCGGCATCTGCGGCGCGCGCCAAAATACCGTCAAAGGCATCCACTTCGCGCACCAAATGTCCCTTGCCCAATCCACCAATGGCGGGGTTACAAGACATGGCGCCAATCATCTGCCAATCAAAGCTGACCAAGGCCGTGCGCGCGCCCATCCGCGCCGCGGCCGCCGCCGCTTCGCAACCCGCATGGCCACCGCCAATCACCAGAACATCAAAAGACCGAGTCATGCCCCGCCGCTACGCGCCCACGCGCCGCAGGTCAAATCTGCTTCACGTGAAACATGCAGCCTATTTGCCAATGCAAAAGGCCCCGAACAACGCATCTAGCATCGACTCCACCCCAGAGCGTCCGGTGAGCCTATCCAGCCGCGCACGCGCAAGGCGCAAGGATTCCGCACGAACGAGCAAATCCTCAGACTGAATGGCGTCGGAGATCCATTGGTCCACCCCCGCCAGAATCTCCCGGTGGCGCGCATTGAGCGCCAGCGCACCGGGCCGCGGCAAGAGCGCGCGCGCACGTTCCAGCAAGGTTGTCCGCAAAACATCCATCCCCTCACCCGTTACAGAGGAGATAGGAAGGCCGGGGCCAACAGACCCAGAATCACATTTTGCGGCCAGAATCAGCGCCCCCGCCGGGGCCTCTGCCGCGGGGCCAAGCCAAAGCAATATGTCTGCGCCCGCCATCGCTTCGCCAGATCGTTCAATACCAATTATTTCGACCGCATCCGTCGCATCTTCGCGCAAACCCGCTGTATCGATGAGCAAAAGAGGGATGTCCTCCATCGCCACAGGGGCCTCTATCCGATCCCGCGTGGTGCCCGCAATTGGCGTGACAATGGCCGCCTCTCTTCCAATTAAATAATTGAAAACGCTCGATTTTCCAGAATTTGGTGGGCCCGCCAACACAACCCGAACCCCGTCCCGAAGACGTTCTGCCGGCGGGGCCATGCGCAGCGCCGACAGGGCGGCGACAAGCTGCTCAAGCGGCCCTATGTCATGGCAAGACTCGGCCACATCGCCCTCGTCCGCAAAATCGAGCAGGGCTTCGACGCGCGCGCTCTCAATGAGGAGTTGTTTCTCCCAAGCGGCGACCAAACGCCCCAACCCACCTTCCGCCAGCGCAAGGGCGGATTGGCGCTGCGCCTCTGTTTCCGCCGCCAAAAGATCGGCAAGCCCTTCGGCCTCGGTCAGGTCGATCCGGCCATTCTCCAGCGCACGCCGGGTGAATTCCCCCGCTTGGGCCGGGCGACACCGCTCCATCCGCCCCAGCGCGTTCAGAACCGCCGCCACTACGGCGCGACCGCCATGGACATGCAGCTCAGCCAGATCTTCGCCCGTGGCGCTCTTGGGCCCCGGAAACCAGAGCGCGAGGCCATCATCGAGAGGCGCGCCCAGTTCATCCCGAAAGCGTCGATAAACGGCCTGACGCGGCTCTGGGCGGCCTCCAGCGAGCCCATCCAGCGCCCGGCCAGCCTCTGGCCCGCTGATCCGGATGATCGCAATGCCTGCGGGAGGCTGTCCGCTGGACAGCGCAAAGATGGTGTCAGTCTGGGTCATGTTTGGGAGAACGGCTCAATCCCGCTTCGGTGTGGTGGACAGGCCGGACACCAAATCGCGCATGAAATCCATGCTGGCCGCACCCCCGGGCATCCAGCTGCGCATCATCGACTCCATTGTGTCTGGGGTCATGCCCTTGGTCATCATGTCCTTCATCTGGGTGAGATACACATCATGCACCTCGGTCAGGTCGGGCAAACCAATCAGGCGCCGCACCTCTTCAGGGGTGCAGTCCACTTCAATGTTGAATTTCATGCCAGTTACTCCCTTGAGCAGGCGGTGAATTGAGTCCATTTGTGCGCCATGCGCCGCCCGACCGCAACAGCCTGTTTCACCAGCCCCTTGGGGCCCATCATCGTGCACGCGGATGATGCCCATTTGCTTGGCCTAAAGATTACGCCCAACGACGCCAATTCAGCGGGGACTGGGGATATATCCCACCCCATTTTGGCACAGGCCATTGCCCAGCTTTCCGACTGGTTTTCAGGCGCGCGACAGGAATTTGACCTGCCCTTGGCCCGGCTCCAACAGCCAGAGGCCGCGCGACTTCGGGCGGGCATTGCCGCCATCCCCTTTGGCGAAACACGCACCTATGGCGCAGTCGCCCACGCAACCGGTTCGATCGCGCGTGCCGTGGGCCAAGCGTGCAAGACCAATGCCTTTCCCATCATCATCCCGTGCCACCGCGTGACATCGGCCGCAGGGCCTGAATATTATTCGGCGGGAGACGGCCCCAGAACAAAAACCTGGTTGCTGGATTATGAATATGCCCAACTTCCCCGCGAGAAAAGGACAAGATTGATATGAGCATGACCAAGTTTGGTGAGATGAATGCCTATGTCGCCGCCCCCGCCGCCACAGCCAAGGCCGCCATCATCGTCATCCCCGAAATCTTCGGGGTGAATGAAGGCATCAGGCGCAAATGCGACATATGGGCAACGCAAGGCTATCTGGCCGTTGCCATTGATCTCTTTTGGCGCTTTGCGCCGGACGTTGAGCTCAACCCAGATGTCGAAGCGGAACTCAACGAAGCCTTTGGCTATTTTCAGCGCTATAATGCTGATGAGGGCGTGATCGATATTGAAGCCACGATCAAGGCCATCCGCCATGGATTAGATGCAAATGCGCCTGTCGCGCGGGTTGGCTGTGTCGGATATTGTTTGGGCGGCAGGCTGGCCTATATGGCCGCCACGCGCACCGACATTGACTGCGCGGTTGGCTATTATGGCGTGATGATCGACACGATGCTCGGCGAAAGCCATGCCATTGCCAAGCCGCTGATGCTCCATATTCCAACCGCCGATCATTTTGTCGGGCCAGAGGCGCAGGCCGCCATCCATGCCGGATTGGGACCCAATCCACGCGTCACCCTGCATGATTATGAGGGGCTCGACCACGGCTTTGCCGCGGAAATGGGCAATCGCCGAGATGACGCTGGCGCACAGCTAGCCGATGGCCGCACACAGGCGTTTTTCCGAACCTATTTGGGATGAGGCCGAATTAGCCGGGAAACAGCGCCC
>RFSU01000123.1 GCA_009923795.1 Sphingomonadaceae bacterium | reverse complement strand
CCCGCGGCATTGTCATTGCCGACACGCGATAGAAGCGCGAACAAATCTTTGGATTTGACGGCCATCAGGCCGGAATTGCACAGGCGGCACGCGCGCTCTTCCGCGCTTGCATCCTTATGCTCGACCATTTTTGTGATGCGGTCGCCCTCAGTGATGACGCGGCCATAAGACAGCATATCCTCCGGCTCAAAAGCCAGAACAACAACAGCGGGTGCATCCGGCGCGTTCAGCCGGTCAATCATGGCCTGCATGGTTGGTGCGGGCACAAAGGGCACATCACCATAGAGGATGAGGACATCCCCCTCAAAACCCGGAAGCGCGTTTTCAGCCTGCTGCACAGCATGGCCCGTGCCCAATTGCGGTTCTTGCACGGCCAGGCTCGCGGAGCCAGCCAGAGCCGCCTCGAGCTGATCCTTGCCGGACCCAACCACGACGACTTTGCACGCCGGAGCCAGCTGATCCACCGAATCGAGCAGGTGCATCAGCATCGGGCGGCCAGCAATGGGATGAAGCACCTTATGCAGGTCAGACTTCATGCGGGTGCCTTTTCCGGCAGCAAGGATGATGGCGGCAATCTGGGTCATAAATTTCCCTTGCCACCAAATGCTTGCCGATTCCAGCGTTGCGCGCCAAGGCGAGTGCATGTCCCCACCCTTTCCTTTTCATATCATCGGCTTTGACCTGGATGGTACGCTGGTTGACTCCAGTCTGGAGCTGGCCGCCGCGCTCAACCATGCCCTTGCCCAAAATGGCCGAGAACCGATTGCCGCTGCCTCTGTGAAGCAATTGGTTGGCATGGGCGCAAAGCACATGCTTAAAATGGCGCTGGAGCAGAGCGGCCCGTTCAACCCAGAAGAATTAAACCAGCTGCTCCCCATTTTAATTGATCATTATGACAGCCATTTGGGAACGCAATGTCCCGTTTTCCCAGGGCTTGAGGCGGCGCTGGACAGGCTCTCCGCCCAAGGGGTTCGGCTGGCCGTTGTGACCAATAAATATGAGCATTTGGCGGTCAAATTGCTCGATGCCATTGGCCTACTTGCGCGATTTGAGACGGTGATTGGCGGCGACACAATGGGACCGGGGCGTAGCAAGCCCAAGCCCGACCCGATATACGAAATGATCACGCGTTGTGGCGGCGGCACGGCGGCCTTTGTGGGCGATTCAATCCATGATGTGCGGGCCGCACAAGCAGCGGGCATCCCCAGTGTCGCCGTGCGCTTTGGCTTTCTGCATCAGCCGGTTGAGGAACTGGGTGCAAGCGCGATTATCGACCATTTTGACGATCTAGTCCCAACCCTGCACAACCTTGCTTAACGCGCAGAACGATGCCTCTGTCGCCAAGCGCGTAAAATTCTAAACGCTAGGCGGAGCCAGCGTGCGCGCTCTTGCCCCTCGCCATCCCGCGCGAGCAAACGGCCGACAAAGAAAATGTCATTGCGACGCCCTTGCCAGGCGAGATAGGGATCAACGGGCGTTTGAAAGATATGGTGGCACAACCGCATCGCGCGCGAAACTGCCAGAGTGATACCTCTTTCCCGCGACTGCTGAAGCAGATCATGCCAAAAATTGGCATCTTCGGAGGATTGCCGCACCGCCCGATCCATCTGCCAGAGCGCTTTGAGGCCGTCACGCAGATCAAGCGCCACAAACAGACGGTCTGCCTCCGAACAGAGTTGCGCAATCGTGAGCGTTGCCAACTCTTCCTGTTTCACAGCGTTGAGTGCCAACATTACATCGTCAGGGCAGACCTGCCCTTCAAGTCGATGTGCCAGTGCGGATAGCAATTCTTCCGCTTGCGCCATGGCGAGCAAAGCGCGCCATTGACTGGGCAGAAGCGCGCCCGATTTTTCGGGCTGCGCCAAAACCCAGGCAAGAAGGCGCGCGTCCCTCATGACAGGGCATCCAGCACCAAATGGTCGACAATTGTGTTCATGCCCCCTCCCAACCCGGCTTCGGCTCAGTCGTCAAGACAAGACGAGAATTGCGCGACTCAGGGGTAAGAATAACGACTTGTCGCATTGCAGACCACGTTTCACGCTGCCTTCCCGTAGCGTCGCTCATCAGGCCCTTGCCTTGGCCGATGTCCGCGCTAAGCAGCGGCGTGTAGATTTTCCACTGCAAGGGAGCAGGACATGACCATCAATTTTGCTGGCAAGGTTGCCATTGTAACGGGTGCGGGCGGCGGCCTTGGCCGCGAATATGCCCTTGAATTGGCGCGGCGTGGCGCAAAAGTTGTCGTGAATGATCTGGGTGGCGCCCGTGACGGGACAGGCCATTCGGATGCGGCCCTTAAAGTTGTCGAAGAAATTAAGGCCGCAGGCGGTGAAGCCATGTCCAATGGTGGCAACGTCGCCGAATTTGAACAGATGCAAGAGATGGTCGCCAAAACTAAGGAAGCTTGGGGCGGCGTCCACATCCTCATAAACAATGCCGGCATCTTGCGGGATAAGAGCTTCACCAAGATGGATGTGGCCGATTTTGATCTGGTCGTGAAAATCCACCTGCTTGGGTCTGCCTATGCCACCAAAGCTGTTTGGGATTTGATGCGAGAGCAGAATTACGGCCGTATCCTCATGACCGCCTCTTCAACGGGCCTGTACGGCAATTTCGGCCAGACCAATTATGGCGCGGCCAAGCTTGGCCTCGCTGGCTTTACCAAGTCGCTCTATCTTGAAGGCGCGAAGAACAACATCAAGGTCAACACCATCGCGCCGCTCGCCGGAACGCGCATGACCGAAGACATTATGCCGGAAGAAGCCTTTAAGGCGTTCAGCCCAGTCAATGTCGTCCCAGCGGCGCTCTTCCTCGTATCGGAGGACTGCCCAACCAACACGATCATGGGCGCAGGCGGCGGCTTCTTCCACACCGCCAACGTCACCATGACGCGCGGCGTTGCTCTGCCCGCAGGCGAGCGGACACCCGAAGCGGTGGCTGCCCATTGGGCGCAGATCAGCGACCGCACGGGCGAAACCGTGCCGCAATCCGGCGCGGAGCAGTCCATGGCCGCAATCCAGCGACTTCAGGGCAATTAAACAGATCAGGGCCCGCAGCGCTTTCGAGCTTGGCGGGCCCGATTTGGTTTCTGGTGGTGGAAGGTTTATTCCGCGACCAGCTTCATAAGACGACGCTCCACAGGCGCGAGCACCGGGGCAAGCTCCTGCCCGCGCTTTAGAACAACGCCATGCTCCCCGATCAAGGCCCATTGGCCTTGCCGATTGCGGAGCGCCGGACGCTTTTCAATTCGGAACTCCGGGCGCTCAGCCGCGCGGCGATAGGCGCTGAACACGGCAGCGTCCTTGCCCATGTCCATCGCATAATCACGCCAATGGCCGGCAGCGACCATCCGCCCGTAAAGGTCAAGAATGCGGGTCAGTTCCGTTCGATCAAATGCAACCTGCCCACCCGAGAATGGAAAAGGGGCGACAACCCCCATTAGGCGCTCGTCCAACGCGCGGCGGCGTCCTTATTGTCCGTCAGTTCGGCCAGACGTTTCTGCAACTGCTCTACTTCGCATTTCAGGATTTCAAGCTGCTGCGTCGCCGGATCGAATTGATCGCGGCACGGCGTGCCATAGGGCATAAAAGGTTTCTGATAGTCCTGAGCATCCACCAATAAGGGCCGAGCCGGAATGCCAACCATCGTTGCCCCTTCGGGGACGTCCTTCGTGACGACAGCATTGGCCGCAATCCGCGCGCGCTTGCCAACGGTGACGGGGCCAAGAACGGCTGCCCCTAAGCTGATGATGGCATCGTCTTCAATCGTTGGGTGGCGCTTGCCCCCTTCGCCACTCGTCGGGTTGGTACCGCCAAGCGTTGCGCCCTGATAAATCGTCACATTATCGCCAATTTCGGCGGTTTCCCCGATGACGACAAACCCATGATCGATGAAGAAATTCTTGCCAATCTTAGCACCGGGATGAATATCAATAGCGGTCAGGAAGCGCGAAAAATGGTTCACCACACGCGCCAGAAAAAACAGGTCCGCCTCAAACAGCCAATGCGCCGCCCGGTGGAAGGCGAGCGCCCACACGCCCGGATAAATCAGGATTTCCCAGCGCGAACGCGGGGCTGGGTCTCGCGCTTTGATCGAGTCCAGATAGGTAATGACGGCATCAAACACAGCTCGAAGTCCTTCCCTCTACCCAGATAACTTAGGCTTGATTGACCACAACTTCCAGCTTTTCGTACCAAAAGGCTTAGACGGAACCCTTGTTTGATAGAAGAAATTACTTAGATTAGGCCTAATAATCGAACGAGGCGATGAATGAGCGTTTTTCTTCCCACGTTGAAGCAGCTTCAATATCTTGTTGCGCTGCACGACCACGGCCATTTCGGCAAAGCCGCCGACGCTTGCTTTGTGACCCAATCGACACTGTCCGCCGGATTGCGCGAATTGGAGTCACTGATTGGCGTGACCTTGGTCGAGCGCAATCGGCGCGTGGTGCGCTTTACAGCCTTGGGGGATCGGATCGCCGAAAAGGCGCGCCGCGTTGTGCGGGAAGCCGAAGAACTTGGCGATATGGTGAAGGCGGGCGGCAAGCCCTTGTCCGGCGAATTAAGGCTGGGCGTGATCCCAACAATTGCCCCCTTCCTGCTGCCGCGCTTGTTGCCGCCAATGCGTCGCGACTGGCCAGAGCTGAAGCTCTTCTTGCGCGAGGAAACCAGCGCCGCCGCATGTGAATCCCTTCATCGCGGCCGCCTAGATTGCGTCCTTCTCGCCCTGCCCTATGCCTGTGGCGAGGTGGAGAGCGAGGTGCTTTTTGAAGATCGGCTCTACGTCGCCTATCCGGCGGGGGAAGTTACGCCTCCCCAAGTTCCGGCAGACGCAATTGACCATAGTCGGCTGCTGCTTTTGGAAGATGGGCATTGCCTGAAGGATCATATTCTCGACGCCTGCAACAGGCCGGAATTGCGAGCTGAAGCCAAGATGCTCGGCACATCGCTGCACACCCTTGTTCAGATGGTCGATAATGGTCTGGGCGTGACCATGCTCCCAAAAATGGCGATAGATGCTGGTATATTATCCAATACGGGGATCCAAATTAGACCGCTTGAGGCGGCACATGCGGCCCGCTCTATCGCGATTGTCTGGCGCAAGGGCAGCCCACGCGCCAAAGATTTTCAGATGCTGGCAAAAGTCCTGCGGGACGAGCAAGGCCTGACAGAGGCATCGGCAAAGCCCACAACCTTGAGCGAGATCAATCCTTAAGCCACCGGGCCGACGCATCAGCGTCCCCTGCGCGCGCATCAACCCAGCGACTCTTTCCAGAGACCCATTCTTGCTTCCAAAAAGGGGCGCTGGTTTTCAATTGATCGATCAAAAACGCGCACGCCTCCAAAGCGGCGGCGCGATGGGCGCTTGCCGTTCCCACAAAGACGATCCGCTCACCCATAGCCAGCTCACCAATGCGGTGGATCACGATAGCGCCCAATAGGGGCCAGCGGGCACACGCAGTCTCAACGAGCATTTCAAGGCTCCGCTGGGTCATGCCGGGATAATGTTCCAGCACCAGCCGATCCACCCCATCATCCCCACGCACAAGGCCTGTGAAGCTTGCAACCGCACCCGCGCCTAATGAGTCCAGCAGCGCCAGCTCCGCGCCGGGATCAAAATCCTGCGATTGCACCCGGACGGTCTTCATCCGCCCGTCACCGGGGGAAAAAAGGCTATTTCCGACGCGCCTGAAATATCTTGGTCAAAATCTGCCATGGTTTGATCAACCGCAACGCGCACCCGGCCAAGGTCCATAAAGGCGGCCTGATGCCGGTGTGAGTGATTGGAGAGCCAGCGGACCAGATCAGCCACAGTGATCATATCAGGCGGCAGATCAATAACCTCGCTTGAAACGCCAATACTCTCTCGAAACTGGGCAAAATAAAGGATGGAGAGCTGCATTGCTCAGTCCAAATGGCGAATGCCAACCCGAAGATAATCCCAGCCTGTGACCATCGTCAGGGCGGCCGCTGCCCAAAGGGTAGAAAGCCCGACCCATTTAATCCATGCGATATCTGCGAACGCCCCTGCCAAAATCAATGCGCCCAGCGAGACAATTTGAAATGTGGTTTTCCATTTTGCGAGCTTGGTGACCGGAACCGAGACGCGCAGACCCGCCAAAAATTCACGCAAGCCGGAAACTGCAATCTCCCTAATCAGGATGATGATCGCTGCAATAACATGCCACCCGGCGATATCGCCTGTCGCTACCAGCATAACGATGACCGCAGCCACCATGATTTTGTCGGCAATTGGATCCAGAAACACACCGAGCTTAGACACCGTGCCCTGCGCCCGCGCCAAATATCCGTCAAAATAATCGGTGATGCCCATCAAACAGTAGAGCGCAAAGCCGAGCAGATACCCAAGCTGCCAGCCGGGATACCAGAGCAAGGCGACCAGAACGGGCACCGTAAAGATGCGCGACAGCGTCAAAATATTGGGCAAACTATTAATCACGTCCAAACCCTTAAAGCGTTTGCGTCGGTGGGAAAAGCTAGGTTATGCGCTTTATCGAAAAATTCCTCTTTGGGGTCGCCAGCCTTCACCATGCAGACTTCTTTTCGCCTTTTGGGAGAGCGGCGCTTCCTGCCCCTGTTCATCACCCAGTTTCTGGGTGCATTTAACGATAATCTGTTCCGCATGGCGATGGTGGTCTTGGTCACCTACACCATCCTGAAAGATCCCACGCAGGAAGCCAGCTTTAGCGCCCTTGCAGGCGCGCTCTTCATCCTGCCCTATTTTTTGTTTTCGGCAGTTTCCGGACAGCTCGCTGATGGACGTGACAAAGCCAAGATTATTCGGATCATCAAGACAGCCGAAATTGTCATCATGCTGGCGGGGACCATTGGCCTTATCCTGCAG
>RFSU01000122.1 GCA_009923795.1 Sphingomonadaceae bacterium | reverse complement strand
GAAATGGCCGACACAAGCTGCGGCGTTGCCGTCAAACGACGGAGCCAACGGACATCAAATCCAAATTGGGCCACCGCCTCTTCCTGATCACCAAGAGCACCCGGCCCGGCCGAGGCCTCCACCGCTAGCCGGGGCACAGGCACAAGGGCGGCTGGCGCGAGTGGTGCACCCAAAGGCTCTGGCGCGCCGAGTAATTTTTCGTCCATCGCCAGATAGCGTGCCAGCGTCCGACGATCCGCCTCGGCCAAGCGCCGCGGGCTGCCCCGCCGGATAAACTGTTGAATATAAGCCGGATTACGCCCGATAAGACGGGAGAGCGCGGCATAATCCTCCCCCCGTTCCCGGATCACCCGATCAAGCGTGAGGCGCACATCATCCATAAGGTTAGTCTAACGATAAGAAATTTCCTAGACAAGTAGGATTTCAAGAGGAAGAAACGAGCGAACAAACGGGCGACTCAATCCCGATCCTAAAAAGGAGAACAAATAGTGAACATCAGGCGCGATATCGAAATCTTCCTGAGACAAAATGACATGCCGCCGACCAAATTTGGGCGGCTCGTCGCAGGCGACCCCCGGCTGGTGTTTGATATTCGCCTTGGCCGGGAATTGCGCCCACCGCTTGCCGGGCGGGTGCGTGCCTTTATGCAAAGGAGGAGCGCATGAGCGACAAGGTTCACGCGCAGCTGTGCGCTGCCCTGATGCGTATGGCAGGACCCGCGCAGATCATCAGATCACAGGACCGGCCCTGGGCAAGCGTCACCTTTTCAGGCGCGCGGCATTGGATCACGCTGAATGTGCCAAGCGACCGGGTCGCGGCGCTTAAAGCTGACCTGCCAGAGGCGGAATTCAACTTGCCTGGACAGCTGGTCGCCGATCTGACCATCACTACAACGCGCGATTTGGGACTGGAAACGCAGCTGGACATTGAGGCTCTGACCGTCGTCTATGCGGACATGGGGGCCTCTTTCGCCCTTGCGCCGCCCGATTTCGCCGCGCAAAGACAGAGCTGAATTGACGCTGAGGCAATAGGGAGACCCCAGATGCGACTGATCCTTTCGGCCTTGCTTGCGGCCACAACACTTGCGGCTCCGGCCCTAGCAGAAACGCTTGTGATCCAAGCTGGCCGGGTTATCACCGACGCCGCCCAGCCCGCCTCTGGCCCGTCGACCATCACGGTGACGGATGGCAAGATCGTCTCCATCACCTCTGGCTATGCTGATGCGCCGACGGGCGCGCGATTGATCAACTTGCGCGACAAGACGGTGCTGCCCGGCTTGATCGACTTGCACGTCCATTTGCAGAGCAACCCCGGCGGGGATTATCGCGATGAAGCGGTTTTAAGCGATGATTATGCAACGCTGATGGGCGCACGCAATGCACTGGTTACGGTCAAGGCCGGGTTCACCACGGTGCGCGATTTGGGATCAACCCCACGCGGCGGCTTTGCCCTGCGCGATGCAACGGCCCAAGGCCTGATCCCCGGTCCCCGGATTATCTCGTCTGGGCCTGCCATTTCCATCATTGGCGGGCATGGCGATGTGAATGGATTTCGCCCCGAAGTGGCAGATGCGCTGCATGCCCACAACACCTGCACAGGCGCAATGGAATGCGCAGCACGGGTTCGGGAGTTTTCCAAAGCCGGGGCCGATGTGATTAAGATCACGGCAACGGGTGGCGTCTTGTCGCAGCAGGGGCGCGGATTGGGCCAGCATTTCACCGACCTTGAGCTAAAGGCCATTTCCGACACGGCCCATAGTCTTGGCCTGCGGGTTGCCGCCCATGCCCATGGCGCACGTGGCGTGGAAGCCGTGGCCCGGGCGGGAATCGACACCGCAGACCATGCGACCTTTGCCGATCTGGCCGCCGCCAAAGCCATGAAGGCCAGCGGAACGGCGATGGTGCCAACATTGATGGCGCTGGCGGGCGTTAAGGCCCGGTTGGGCAAGAATATCTACACCCCCACAGTCGAAGTGAAGGCGCGCGAGGCCGTGGCGCAAATGGGCAAGGCCCTGAAACTTGCACGAACAGAAGGCGTGACCATTGGTTTTGGCACCGATGCCGGTGTGTTTGAACATGGCCGCAACGCCGGCGAATTTGCCTTGATGGTCGACTGGGGTGGGCTAACGCCGCGTGAGGCACTGGCGAGCGCGACCACCACAGCTGCAAAATTGCTGGATAAAGAATCCGAGATTGGCCGGATTGCGCCGGGTTATTCCGCGGATATGATTGCTGTGGCCGGCGACCCCCTGACCGATGTTCGGACGTTGGAAAAGGTTGACTTTGTGATGGCCAGAGGCCGCATCATCGACTGACGCGCACAACATGGCGAAGATCAAGCTCAAAACCCCGCAGGAAAGACTGGCCGATCTCGGCCGGAGCGTTGCGCGTAAGCTCAAAGCCTCTGGGCGGGCGCAGATTGTCGCGCAAAATGGCCTGACCCTCTATTTTGTCCAAGATTTTATGAGCCGCACGGAGTGTGAAGACCTGATCACCCTGATCGACAAGGGGCGGCAGCCATCAGGGCTTTTATCTGCATCGGCGGACCCGGAGTTTCGGACGAGCGACAGCTGCAATCTATCCCATCTCGACCCGCTGGTGGAGCGGATTGAGGGGCGCATCTGCACCCTGATGGGCCTTGATTATCGGCATGGAGAAACGCTGCAAGGACAGGTGTATGAAGTGGGGCAGCAGTTTAAGCCGCACCACGACCATTTCATGCGCGGGACCGTGTATTGGGATGAGATGATGCGCCAGGGCGGACAGCGCAGCTGGACCGGGATGATCTATCTCAACGAGCCCGCAGCGGGCGGCGAGACAGAATTTCCAACAGCGGGCATGACCGTATCCCCCCGCACAGCAATGCTGGTTTTGTGGAACAATATGCAAGATGACGGATCGCCCAATCCGGCGACGTTGCATGCGGGCAAACCCGTGCTCGCTGGGACGAAATATATCGTCACCAAATGGTTTCGGGAAAAATTCTGGGTGTGACCAGAAGGGCCGCTCTTTCCGCGGCCTACCCTCAAAGATGCTGGAGCTTGTGGGTGGGGCTTGATAGGGTGCGCCCATTCATTTCCAGAGGGGTATCCTTATGCGTCATTTTATCTCAGCACTGTTGCTCACATCAGCACCCTTGGCGTTTGTCGCCGCGCCCGTTCTTGCACAGACCAGCCCGGTTGCCGCGCAGCCAGCCACCGCCCAAAATAGCGCGGCCCAGCAACTGCACCAATTGTTCAAGGATAGCGACGAAGGCTCGCTGCAACGCAACCCGCTGAACGGTATTTTCCGGGGCGATATGCGCTATGCCGACCGCTTTGGAGATTATATCACCAATGGCTATTTCGCCGCTGAGAAAAAGGCGAATGACACGGATATGGCCCGGCTCGCCAAAATCGACCGATCCAAGCTGAACCCGACAGATCAGATCGCCTATGATGTGTTTCAGTGGCAGACAGAGCAAATTGCCATTGGCTATCGCCCGGATGTGTTGAAGCTCAATGCGGTGCGCCCGCTCAACCATTTTTTTGGATTTCACACCTTCTACCCAACATTTTCAAGCGGTCAGGGCGGCGCGCCGTTCGTCACGCTCACCGATTATGACAATGCGCTCAAGCGGCACCGCGACTTCATCCTCTATCTGGATCGGGCGATTGGCCGGTTCCGAGAAGGCATGCAATCGGGCGTTTTTGAAACGAAGATGACGATCACGAATGTGATTGCTCAGTTGGATGCACAATTGGCGCAGTCGGTTGACGTGTCGCCATATTACGGCCCCATCAAACAGATCCCGGCCAGCTTTTCGGACGCGGACAAAGCGCGGCTTGCCGCAGATTATCGCGCGACAATCGATCAAGGCATTTACCCCGCCTATCGCCGCCTTCGGAATTTTTTGCAGAATGATTACCTACCAAAGGCGCGTGAGACCGTTGGCCTGTCGAGCATGAAGGGCGGCGCAATGCTCTATAAGCTTGCTATTGAAAACACGACGACCCTGCCGCTGGATGCAGAGACCGTTCACCAAACAGGCCTATCCGAAGTCACGCGGATCAAAGGTGAGATGGAAAAGGTCCGCCAAGAAGTGGGCTTTACGGGCACGCTGCCAGAGTTTTTTGACTATCTGCGCAATGATCCCAAGTTCAAGAAAGAGAGCCGGGACGCGCTGACCCAAGGCTATTATGATATTGGCAAGCAGGTTGATCAGAAGATCGGGGCCTATTTCTCAACGCTGCCAAAGGCGCCGCTTGAGATCCGCCCTTATGAAGAATTCCGCGAAAAATTTGAAGCGGGCGGCTCTTATGAACAAGGCACACCCGATGGGAAACGTCCAGGCCGGTTCTATTTCAACGCCTATGATCTGCCGAGCCGGACAACGCCGGGGATGACCACGCTCTATCTGCATGAAGGCGCGCCAGGCCATCATTTCCAAATCAGCCTTGCACAGGAAAATGAGGCTCTGCCCAGCTTCATGCGCTTTGGCGGCAACACCGCTTATGTCGAAGGCTGGGCGCTTTATTCCGAAACACTGGGCTATGAGATGGGCTTTTACTCAGACCCCTATCAGCGGTTCGGCACGCTATCTGACGAGATGCTGCGCGCGATGCGGCTTGTGGTTGACACGGGCCTGCATGCCAAAGGCTGGGGCCGTGATCAGGCGATTGACTATATGATGGCCAATTCCGACATGGGCCGGACCGATGCGACGGCCGAAGTGGAGCGCTATATCGCAATTCCCAGTCAGGCGCTGGCCTATAAGACCGGGGCCATGACGATCCAACGGTTGCGCGCAAAGGCGCAAGACGCGCTTGGCCCGAAATTCGACATTCGCGCCTTCCATGAACAGGTGCTGGGCACAGGGGCATTGCCGCTGGCGGTGCTGGAAAAGAAGATCGACGCCTGGATCGCGGCGTCGAAATAAGGGGCTTGCCCTCCACCCCCTCCCGCTTGCGGGAGGGGCGTCAGGAGGCCAGAGCCTCTGCGATCAGCTTGCGGCTGTTGGCGATACCATACAGCGCGATGAAGCTGCCCATGCGCGGCCCGGCGCTCGAGCCGAGGAGCGTTTCATAGAGCGCCTTGAACCAATCCCGCAGGTTTTCAAATCCGCCGGTTTTGCCAATTTCATAGACGATGTTCTGAATGGCCTCTGCCCCAGTGTCGGGCGCCAGCGTGGCGAGTTCGGCATCCAGCCTTTGCAGCGCTTCCACTTCCACACCCTCTGGCTTGCGCCGCTTGAGGGTGGGGGCAATAAAATCCCGATTATAGGCGAGCGCCAAATTGATGAGCGTGGCGAGTTCCGGATGGGTCGCGGCACTCGCATCTGGCACATAGTTGACGAGATAGGCCCAGACTTGCGGCGCGGTTGCATGTTCACCCATGACGCCGACCAAATTGAGCAATAGGCCAAAGCTGACCGGCGGAACATCGGCGGGCACCTGCCCATTATGGATATGGTGCACCGGGTTGCCGAGCTGCTGTTCAACCGGCTGGCCCGCATAATTGCCCCTGAATTGGAAATATTCATCCACGGCGCGCGGGATGACGCCCATGTGCAATTGCTTGGCACTCTTGGGTTCCCGATAAGCGTAGAAAGCGAGGCTTTCCTGCGTGCCATAAGAGAGCCACTGTTCCAGACTCAGGCCATTGCCCTTGGACTTGGAAATTTTCTCTCCCTTATCATCCAAGAACATTTCATAGATCAGGCCTTCCGGCTTGCGGCCGCCCAAGACGTGCGCGATTTTGCCGGACTGAACGCCGCTATCGGTCAGATCCTTGCCATACATTTCATAATCCACGCCAAGTGCGACCCAGCGCATCGCCCAATCCACCTTCCATTGCAGCTTGGCTTGGCCGCCGAGCACAGATTGGGTGATCATCTCCCCCTCATCTTCAAAGCGGACGAGGCCGGCATCGGCATCCATCACCTCTACCGGGACTTGGAGGACAATACCCGATTTTGGGCTGATAGGCAGAATGGGCGAATAGGTGGCGGCGCGCTCCTTTCGGAGGGTGGGCAGCATGATGTCGAGAATGGCCCGATTGCAGCGCAGAACATTTTTGAGCGCATCATCGAAATGACCGCCTTCATAGCGGGTGGTTGACGAGACAAAGTCATAGTCAAAGCCGAAGCGATCCAGAAACTCCCGCAGCATCGCATTATTATGATGCGCAAAGCTTTCAAATTTTCCGAACGGATCGGGAATGCGCGACAGCGGCTTGCCGAGATATTCGGTCAGCATCGCCTGATTGGGGACATTGTCGGGCACTTTGCGAAGCCCGTCCATATCATCGGAAAAGGCGATGAGTTGAGTCGGCAAATCGGTCAGCGCTTCAAAGGCGCGGCGGACCATTGTCGTGCGCAGCACTTCATTAAAGGTGCCGATATGCGGAAGACCCGACGGGCCATAGCCGGTTTCAAAAATGACTGGCCCCGACGCTTTGCCCGATGGATAGCGTTTGAGCACCTTGCGCGCCTCTTCAAAGGGCCAAGCTTTGGATGCCATCGCGATATCGCGCAAATTGCTCACGTCGTGTTGCTCTTTCGTTCCTATTGGGCCAATCCGGGTCTGTGTCCCGGTCTGTGTCTGCCCCTTTGCCCTATCCTGCGCTGCATGCAAGCCATGCTGGCATCTGGATTGCGACGGCCAATGGTGAAACCCGCCGGGTGAGCCGGGGAGATGCCATTGCCTTGGCCGCCGAAACCCCGGTGATCCTGCTCAACGCGCCGTTGGTGGCCGCGCGACTCGGCTATGGCGATTTATCTGGTCTTGACCTGTTGGAGTTGTTTGCCTTTCTGCATCCGGCCCGCTTCATGGTGCCGACAGTGAAGGGTCTGATCCGTGCGCTTACGCTCTCACCCCTCCCCTTCAGGGGA